>NZ_JACHIA010000005.1:300000-376769 GCF_014202995.1 Longimicrobium terrae | reverse complement strand
ACGACCTCCGCACCGGCACACCGCATCTATAAATGCTGCGCTCCCGTTTCATGCGCCATGGGTCGGCGCAGACGGTGGAGAATACTCCCACGAACAGATGTGGGAGAGGGAGCACACCCCAGGCCGGCGCGGGTGAAAACCCGGCGTCATGGGGGGGGTGCTGACCACGGGTTAAAGCGGGGATGTGGGCGGCGTGTCGGGGGTACGGGTGATTCGGGCGGTGAATTCCCCGGTCCGGCAGCACGCAACGTCATGCTTGCGGAACGGCTGAAAACGAGCGATCTTGGCCATCTCCGCTGTCCATATCCTTGATCCTTGAACCCGCCACCTTCATGCGAATTACGTCTCTTGCCGCGGCCGGCGCGCTGGCCCTCGCTGCGCTCTGCGCGCACCCCGCCGGCGCATCCGCGCAGATCAGGTCCGAGCGCACGCTCATGCATCCCCGCGAACGTGGCGAACGGGAGCAGGCGCTCTTCGACCGCACCACCGCCAAGGTGGAGGCGCTATTCAACGCGCAGGCATTGTACATGAGCCGGAACGGACGTTTTGCGACCACGCTCGCGGAGTTGAATTTCGACCCCGAAAATCTGATTTCTTCCTTTCACGGCGGAAACGACTGGTTTGTCGTTCTTGCGGGCGGGCCGGATATCGGCATCGTGCAATATGTCGCGTACCGCGCGGCTCCCGTCGCGGGCGAGGGCGCAGCCGTCACCGTTCTGCCGCGCTGACCTTCGCAGGACGGCATGCGACACGGCCCGCCTTCCGTCCACGGAAGGCGGGCCGTTCGTTATCGGTACGCCGGGCATCCGCCGGCCCGCGCCGCGCTTTCCGCCCGCCCCAGTCGTTTTTGGGAGGGGGGGCCGATGGTGCCGGCCCGGGTGGGGGCCGCCGTGGAGCGTGCGGCTCAGTGGCAGGCCGCGCGGCCGCTGTCGCGGAAGGTGCGCCCTACGATGGGGACGAACTCCCACGCGTACGCATCGCTCTGCAGATCCATCCGCAGCACCCCGCGCACATCGTTGCCGAACACCTCGCTGTTGGGCTGCCGCTCCGGCGGTACCCGGTACGACGGCGCCCCGCCCGTCCCCACCACGAACTGCCGGATCCCGCGCCGGTCGTCGCGCCGCGCATCGGCGGTCTGCGGCGCGAACCGCTCGTAATGGTGGTCGTGCCCGCTCAGAATCACATCCACCCCGGCGTCCTGCATCACCCGCCACGCCTCGTGCATCTTGCTGGATCCGCCGTGGTCGCCGGAACTGAACGCCGGGTGGTGAAAGTACGCCAGCGCGCACCGCGTGGGGTGCGCCCGCAGGTCGTCGCGCAGCCAATCCATCTGCTCAGACCCCTCCACCACCGGCAGCATGCTGTTGAGCACGATCACGTGCCATCCATCCAACTCGTAGCTGTACCATCCCTTTCCCGCCGGCCCCGCGCGCTCGCCGAAGTAGGCGAAGTAGGGCGCCCCCTTCTCCGTCCGCCACTCGTGGTTGCCGATCGCCGGCCGGCTGCGATCGCGATGGCGGCCCCAAGTGGGATGGTAGCAGTCGCGGAACTGGCTCTCCGTGCCGCTCTGGTACACCACGTCGCCCAGCGGCGCCACCACGCCGGGGATGTCGTCGATGAGCCGCGCCGTGGCCTCGTCGCCGCGCCAGTAGCAGCTGCTGATGTCGCCCGCCGCCACCAGCGACGTGTGCCCCGACGTGCCTTCGGGGCGGTCGCGGCCGCACGCGGCGCCCAGCAGAAGCGCCGCGGCCCAGGGGACCGCGGCGCGAAGGGAAATCCTCGTCATCAGACCGTTCAGGCGGCCGAGGGGGAAAGTCCGTGAATGAAGCCGATGCTAAGCCGGTTGAACAGTTCCGGACGGTCCACGTTCACCACGTGCCCGGACTCCGGAATCACCTCCAGCCGCGTGTACCGCGTGTGCCGCCGCGCCATCTGCGACACGGGGGGAAGGAACATGTAATCCTCCTCGCCCATCATGTACAGCGTGGGGATGGGCAGTTCCTTTTCCTCGAACAGGCGCAGCAGCGGGCTCACGCCGTAGGTGAGCTTGAACCAGCGGATGAACTCCTTCTGGCACAGCTTGCGCGCCTGCGACACGAAAAGGGTGCGGCTCTCGCGGTGCCGCTCGCGGGGCATGATGATCCACGCGAACAGCTTGTACAGCCACATGAAGGGGATGAACCGCTTCACCAGGTTCCCGACGGCCACGAGGAAGCGCGAGCGCAGGTTCAGCCGCACCACGGCGCCGCCCAGGATCATGCTCTTTACGCGGTCCGGGACCTGCTCGCCCAGGATGCGGATGAGAATGCACCCCAGCGAGATGCCCACGAAGTGCGCGGCGTACACGCCCGCGTCGTCCATCGCCTCCAGGATTTCGCCGGTGAGGACGTCGAAGCTGTACTCGCCCTCAAACGGCACCAGGAGCGGCGGCTGGCTGTCGCCGTGGCCGCGCAGGTCGATCAGCAGAACGTTGAAGTTCTTGCGGAACTCCCGCACCTGGCGGTACCAGATGGACGAGCTGCCGCCCGCCCCGTGCACGAACACGACCCACTCGTGCCCGGGCGAAAGGAAGTGCTTGCGGTAGTGCAGCATGGCTCGGCTTGTGGTTGTACTGCGGTGTTGGGAAGGAGCCCCCGGACGGGTGCCTCCTCTACTACTCCGATCCCGCGCGCGCGTTCGCGCGGTTTCCCAATCTTCAGCGGCGCATGTGCCTGATCGTACTCGCCCACGAGGCGCACCCGCGGTACCGGCTGATCGTGGCCGCCAACCGCGACGAGTTCTACGCCCGCCCCACCGCCCCGGCCGGGTGGTGGGACGACGCGCCCGGGCTGCTGGCCGGGCGCGATCTGCGCGGCGGCGGAACGTGGATGGGCATTACCCGCGGCGGCCGCTTCGCCGCCATCACCAACGTCCGCGACATGACCGCCGTGCCGCCCGGAACCCCGTCGCGCGGAGAACTGGTCTCCGGCTTTCTGCGCGGCTCCGCGAGCGCGGAGGCGTACGCGCGCGAGGTGGCGGTGCGGGGCAGGGACCATGCCGGGTTCAACCTGCTGGTGGCAGACGGCGAATCCATGTGGTACGTCACCAACCGCGCGGCGGATGCAGTCCAGCTCGCCCCCGGCGTGTACGGACTGAGCAACGCCACACTGGACACGCCCTGGCCCAAGGTGGTCCGCGCCCGCGACGCCATGCGGTCCGCGCTGGAAGCGGCGGATGACCGGGAGTGGAACGCGGGACTGTGGTCCATGCTGACAGACCGCGTGGCCGCCGCGGACCACGACCTTCCCGACACCGGCGTGGGCGCGGTGCGGGAGCGCGTGCTTTCGTCCCCCTTCATCGCCTCGGACGAGTACGGAACCCGGGCCTCCACGCTGCTCACCATCAGCCGTGAGGGCGAGGTGCACTTCGTCGAGCGTACCGTGGCGGGCGGCCCACCATCCGAGGTGAGCTTCCGCTTCCAGATCGGGGACGCGGCTACCTCCAGTACCACACCGTGACCACACCCTCGTTGTCGTCTTCCGAATGACTGATGTTGATCAACTGGTCCCGCCCCACGCTGCTGGCGAACCGGGCCGCGTCGGCGAACAGTTCCTCCCACGAGAGCATTCCGCTGCTGAAGACCCGGAAGCCCACCTGTGGCCCCGTGATCTTCCGCTCCACCGGCTTGGCCGTGGCCGGCAGGTTCAGGCCGGCCTTGAGCTCCGCCGGGAGCGGGGCGCCGCACTTGCTGCACCAGGCGTACGGGTGGTCGCTGCGGATGGAGGTCTGGCAGTTGGGGCAGTGGCCAATCAGGTCCGACATCGCAGGATCCCCCGGAATGGTTGAAGACCGCCGTCTGAACGACGCTCAGTACGGGAGATCCGTCCCGCGGTTTCACTCCGGGCCCGGGTCCGGACCGTGACCGCCCCGCCCCGCATCTCCATCATCATCCCCGCGCTGAACGAAGCGGAGGGGATCGCGGACACGCTGGCGGCGCTGGCCCCGCTGCGCGCCCGTGGCCATCAGGTGATCGTGGCGGACGGCGGCAGCGCGGACGCGACCGTAGAACTCGCGCGGCCGCTCGCCGACGCGATCGTCGATGCGCCGCGCGGGCGGGCCCTGCAGCAGAACGCCGGCGCCGCCGCGGCGGACGGGGACGTGCTCCTCTTTCTGCACGCGGACACGCGGCTTCCCCCGGATGCGGACCGGCTGGTGCTGGACGGGCTGGCGGCCGGCGGCGCGGGATGGGGCCGGTTCGACGTGCGATTGACCGGCGGCGCGCCCATGCTGCGCGTGGTGGAGCGAATGATCAGCCTGCGCTCGCGCGCCACGGGGATCGCCACGGGCGACCAAGCGATCTTTGTCCGCCGCGACTGGTGGGAGCGCGCGGGCGGCTTTCCCCCCATTCCGCTGATGGAAGACGTGGCGCTCAGCACCACGCTGCGGCGGAGGGGGCGCCCGCTCTGCCTGCGCGCCGCGGTTACCACCTCCAGCCGCCGGTGGGAGCAGCGCGGCGTGTGGCGCACCATTCTGCTCATGTGGCGGCTGCGGATGGAGTACGCGCTGGGCGCGGACCCCGAGCGCCTGGCCGCGCGCTACCGCTGACGCGAAGCGTTACGTCGCGTACGGAGCGGTGAAAGGTACCCGCTTTGTCCGTGAGGCGGAAGAGCGGCGGGCGCGGAGCCCCGTCCGCCGTATCCCAAATCCACATTACGACGGTTCTTGACGGCTTTCGCGAAGGCGATTAGCTTCTGTCCCCGAAATGCAATCCCGCAGTATCGCCGCCCGCGCGCGGCACCGCGACACTCCGCAGGCCCATTTTGCCGTCCGTACATCCGCGTCATCCACAAGAACCATCGAGCAGGGCGCGCCCGACGCGGCGCCGCCCGCGCGTGATCGTTTCCTGATCCACGCCCTGCGTGGGGGGCCATCACCCACGCGACACCCGGCTGGCCAGGCTGGCCGGGAGCACCCTTTGGTTGGAGCTTAGAGCAATGCGCCAGGCAGGAACGGTCAAGTGGTTCAACGAGGCCAAGGGCTTCGGATTCATCACGCCGACGTCCGGGGAAAAGGACTGCTTCGTCCACTACTCGGCGATTTCGGGCAACGGCTTCCGCACGCTCGCCGAGGGCGATCAGGTGGAGTACGATCTGGTGTCCGGTGAAAAGGGCCCCGCCGCCGCCAACGTCGCGCGTATCGGCGCCTGAAGCGTCCGGGATGGATGACGCCCCCGGGCCCGCATGGGTCCGGGGGCGTCGTGCGTCCGGTACCCGCGGGCCGGGCCCCCGGCCGACCGGGACGGATGACGATTCGGCCGCCCGCGCGTCTGAGACGGGGCTGGAGGGAGAACGGCGGTTCGGTTCGCTTCGGAGAGGCCGGCGCGGCGGCGGGCAGCCCTCACCCTCCCCTCTCCCGCAAGCGGGCGAGGGGGAGACCTCAGCGCGTGGCCGGCTTCGGTTTCTTTCTCCAGCTTCTGCGCGGGGACAGGCTCAGGCTGTTCTGGCCTCCGGTTGTCGCGGCACGATCGTTTGCTCGCGTCCTGCGCGCTCGTGGTGCATGGGGTACGCCCGAACCGCACGAGCCAGTCACGACGCGCGTCTGAGGAGGCGCGGCGGGGCGCCGCGCGTTACCTTGGCGCCGCCTGTGTACGCCCGCTGGCACACGGCTGGCGGTTGCCCGCCCGTCCGGTTGATCCGACCCGAACATCATCAATGCCCATGTCGCAGGATTCCGAGTCCGTGCACGGCGCGCCCCGTGGCGTGGCCATGGCGCCGGAACCGCCCGCCCCGTCGCAGGAAACCAGCAGCGGCCGCGCGGCGGAACTGGCGCGCCTGCTGGATGCCCGCCGCGGCGAGCGCCACATCGTCGCGCTGCAGGACTTTCCCGATCCGGACGCCATCTCGTGCGGGCTTGCGTACCGCGAGATCGCGCGCGGCTACGACATCGACGCCGAGCTGGTGTACGACGGGCTGATCAGCCATCCGGAAAACCGCGCGCTGGTGAACCTGCTGGGCGTGCCGGTGCGCCAGTTTACGCCGGACATGGACCTGTCCGCGTTCGCCGCGGCGATCTTCGTGGACAACCAGGGCGCCACCACGCACCTGACGGACCGGCTGAAGGCGGCTGGCGTGCCCACCCTGGCCGTGGTGGACCACCACGATCCGGACGACGTGCTGGACCCCGTCTTCAGCGACGTGCGGCCGCTGGGCGCGGCGGCCACCATCCTGGCGGAGTACCTGGCCAGCGGAGCGCTGCTCACGCTGGAGGTGGGCAACGAATCGCACAGCCGCCTGGCGACGGCGCTGATGCACGGGCTGCACAGCGAAACGGACGGCTTCGTGCGGGCGCGGGCGCCGGAGTACCGCGCCGCGGCGTACCTGGCGCGCCACATTGACCCGGACCTGCTGGAACGCGTGCTGTGCGTGCAGAAGTCGCGCGGCACGCTCAAGGTGATCGAGCGCGCGCTGCACGACCGCGTGGTGCGCAACGGATTTTCCGTCTCCGGCGTGGGATTCGTGCGGTGGGCGGAGCGCGACTCCATCCCGGTGGCGGCGGACTTTCTGCTCACCGAAGAGAACGTCCACACCAGCATCGTCTTCGGCATGCTGGGCGACGACCACGGGCGCGAGGTCATTACGGGAAGCCTGCGCACGACGCGGCCCACGATGCACGTGGACCAGTTCCTGAAGCACGCTCTGGGCGAGGACCTGCGCGGGCGGCCGTATGGCGGAGGCCGCAGCCGGGCGGGCGGTTTTGAGATCGACATCGGCTTTTTGAAGGGCGACGAGGACGATCCGGAGCAGCAGGCGCTGAAGTGGGCCCTCTTCGACCGCCGCATCCGCCGCAAGCTGTTCCGCGAGGCGGGTGTGGAGGAACTGGACGAGGTCTGCGGGATCGACCCGGACGACTGATCTGTCAGACGGATGATTCTCATCAACACGAAAGCCGGCGCCCGTCTCTGCACGGACGCCGGCTTTCGTGTATCGGGCGTAGATGTGCGCCGGGCCCACCCCATCCGTTCCCCCGCGTACCTCCGCGATCCCCCGCGCCCTCCGCGTGATGGCCGTTTACACAGGCTGCCCGCGAGCAGTACCCCGCGGGCGCGGCGGATGGGTGACATCGAAAGGAATAGCGCGATCTTTCGTTCAATGACAATGCGAGTTGGAAAACGCGAAACGCCGCCCGGAAAGGCGGCGTTTCTGTCATCCAATCCCGAAAGAGGCTTCAGCTGACGACGAGTACGCTCCACTCGCAGGTCTCCGCGCCGCGGGCGGCACAGCGGGAGTGCACGGCGTTGTGCTTGCGGCCCATGTAGCGCGTGATGAGTTCCGCCACCACGCCCGTGTAGAACGCGCACGCCGCGCCGCCCGGATCAGCGCGGCTGGTGAGCGAATCGCGCAGCCGCACCTGGAACGGGCGCGCCTGCACATCCAGCGACCCCAGCCCGGCCAGCTGCCCCATCAGCCGGCGGGTGGCGCGCGCCGCGGCCCGCATGCGCATTCCCGCGGGAAGCAGCCGCACGGCCCGGCGCGACGCGTTGCTGCGCTCATCCCACGCGCGCTTGGCCATGCGCCGGCCCGCCTCTTCAAAGATCTCGTCGCAGTCCGGACGGCGGATCACCAGCCGCATCAGGTCTTCGACGGTGGCGCTGCTCTGCAGGCTCTTCTTCTTGGTTTCTTCGCGAAACTTGTGAATCTGCAGGTACACCACGTCGCTCAGCCCCAGCCGCCGGGGCATGCTCGCCGTCAGGTCCTCGCCCTCCAGCACCTCCTCCGGGCGGTCCATGTCGCGCATGGTTTCCAGGAGCAGCAGCGGAAAGACGGGGGTGACGCTGGGCGTGGTTGGCCCGATGGCGCGACGGCTGGAGGTCCTGCTCATCCGGAAGCTGTCCGATCAGTGCTCGGGTGATTGGCAAAGTCGCCCAATCTGCTGGCAGAACGGGTGTCGTCGCAAGGTGCGGCAAACATCTGGATCAGATCCGCCACACCGGTGACGGCTTCCGGGTGCGTGCAGATCACTCTCTGGGTCGGACATCGTCCGGCGGATTCGCGGCCCCGCGCGCGTGCACAAAGGCCAGCACCGTCACCACCGCGAACCACGCAAGCGCGCCCACGGCGATCCCCGCCGCCACGGGGCCCGGCAGCCCCATTCCCTTCATGACGACGGCAAAGAGAAGTACCAGCGCGAGGGCACCGAACTGCAGAAAGGTGCGCACGCGGACGGCGCGGGCCAGCCAGGCGGCGATCCGGTCGGGTGAAGGCATCCTTGCTCCCTGGTGCTCGTCCGCTCGCGCACCGGAACCCTTGCCGGGCGGGCTCCGAAGGTTTACCGTAAGTGCGAAGTGGACGAATCGGTCGAGATGGTCAGAATGGATATTTCGGACGAAGAGGCCAATCTAATCCGTCCTGTATCTTTCGGACAAGTACCTCATGGCGGATCAAGGATGATCAACCCCAGAGAGGTCCCGCTGGAAGCGCTTCGCGAACTGGCGCTGGACCGCGTGGAGCAGAGCTCCATCCGAGTGCTGGCTGGCGAAATCGGGCTCGGGCCCAGCACGCTTCACAACTTTCTCACCGGCGCCACGCCGCACCCGCGCGTGCGGCGCAAGCTGGCGGAGTGGTTCGTGGGCGAGGTGGGCGCGGGGCGCGCGTATCCTGACCAGGCGTATGCGTCGGCGCTGGGCATTCTGCTTTCCGCCGTGGACCCCGCCGTGCGCGACGATGCCGCCGCCGACGTGCTGGGGCTGCTGGAGCGCGTGCACGTGCAGAACGGCACCGTCGCCCCCGCGTGGCTGCAGCGCCTGCGCGAAGCCGCCCGGCCCGATCCGGACGAACCCAGCGACGGGGAGTAGCCCGCCGGTTCCCGCACGCGGCGGGCGGTCTGGCAAACACCGTTTCACGCGGAGGACGCGGGGGGAGCGGAGGTGCGCGGGGGAACTGATGGGGATGATGGATGACGAAAGCCGCGCGCCGGGGTTCCGGAGCGCGGCTTTTCTGCGTGCGGCGGGATGAGGACGGGCGAACGTGCCGCGGACGGACGCGGGTCCGAGGGTGAGAGTTGGCCCGGCGGATGGTAGATCCTTCGCTCGCGCATGAGCCGCTGCGGGCGGCAAGCCCGGTGCACGCTCACTCAGGATGACATGGCTTGGGATTGGGAGCCAGATGCGGCACACCACGAGTCTTCCCAAATCTCGCCCCGCTGGCCCACCAATGTCATCCTGACGAGGCGCCTCAGGTACTTTCCGCCAGACCGAACTCTGGCGCCGACGAAGGATCTACTTTCCCCCGAGCCAGCACCGCGACCCACACCAGTGCCCGCCCCTGCAGTCCGCGAAGGCGGACTTCGTGCTGTTCCAGCGGCGAATTCATTCGCTCCTGGAACGGCGGCCGCATGTTGTCAGGCCTCTCACATCAAAGCATCGGCCCCAGTCCGCGAAGGCGGACTTTGCGCTGTTGTTGCCGCGACTTCAGTCGCCCCCGCCCCGCCCGGCAATCCCCATCCTTTATCGCCCGGCGCCCGGCTCGGTCGTGGGCGGGCCGGCGGGGTTGTAGTGGCGGTACACCGCGGCACCGATCCGCGCGATCAGCAGATTCGCGGGGTTGTCGACCGCGTACGAGGTGTCGCGATTCTCCCGCGTCATCACGCACACCGCCACGGGCGCCTGCGGACCCTGGATGATGCCGCAGTCGTTGCGCGACTGGTCTACCTCGCCCGTCTTGTGCGCCACGATGACGGATTCCGGAAGCCAGCGCACCAGCTTGGTGAAGTCCTGGTTGGCGCGCAGCAGGCTGAGCGCCACCGAATCCATCGCCGGATTCACCGCCGTTCCCGCATGCAGCCGGGCGAACAGTTCCAGCGTCTCGTCCGGCGTCGTCACGCCCAGGCCGTATTTTACGCTGCTGTCCATGGCCACGCTGGTGGCGCGGATGAAGGTCTTGGAATGCACGCGCGTGGCGGGCAGCCCCAGCGAATCCATCTTCGCCCACACCGTGCGGATGTTCAGCTTGTCGAGGAGCAGGTTGGTGGCGGTGTTGTCGGAAAGGGTGATCATCAGCGCCGCCGCGTCCTGCACCGTCATCTCCATCCCCGAGTGCATGTACTGCAGCACGCCGGAGCCGCCCACCTGGTCGCGCGCGATCATGCTGATGGGATCATCCATCCGCAGGCTGCCCCGCCGCACCTCGTCCAGCGCCGTAACCAGGATGGCGACCTTGATGAGCGACGCGCTGGGAAACTTTTCCCCGCCGCGGATGGAGAGCGATTCGCCCGTGGCCAGGTTGCGAACGCTGACGCCGGCGACGCCCTCGTATCCCGTCATCAGCCGCTCCAACTGGCGGCGCAGACCGGCCGTGTCGCTCGCCGGCGTCACCGGCCGGAGCGAGGCGCCGCCCTGCGCGAACGCCGGAGTGCAGGCCGCCAGAAGGGCGAGGAGGAGCGCCGCGAGCGGGCGCGCGAGGATGGGCATCGTGTCGATTCATCGCGGAGGGAAAGTGCCTGTCCACGCGAGAGGACAGGTAGCACATCATAATGGCGCCGGGCCCCTGTTCCTGTCCATCAGACCGCAATCGTCAGCACCGAAGACAAAATCCGAACACGTTTGATTGCAATCGGTTAGGGACGGCCGGTTTCCGAAGGTGTTGCGGGCTCCGGCGGGCCCGGCCTAGCTTGCTCTCCGCTCAACAGCAGCAACTCACAGTGTCGTTTCGTCTCGGTGCCGCCGCGGTCGTCCTCGCGTTCTGGGGATGCCACCCGGTCGTCCGGATCCCTGGCACCGATCCGTTTAACCCGCTCTTCAGAACCTGATGCAGTCACGCGGACTCGCGCTGCGCGCGCTCATGCTCGCCGTTCTCACTGTTCCCGCCATCGCGGCGGCACAGGAAGGTCCCCGCCGGGCCCCGTCCGCGGGTCCCCGCTTCAGCATTGAGGCACGCCGCGATTCCGTGGTGAGCATGGCCCGCCAGCAGCTTGGCCGCCGGTACGTGTTTGGAGGAACTTCGCCGCGCGGCTTTGACTGCAGCGGCTTTACGCAGTACCTGATGCGCGCGTTCGATGTGAACCTGCCGCGCACCGCCGCCGCGCAGGCGCAGGTGGGCCGCGAGGTGCCGCGCGACCGCAGCATGCTGCGCCCCGGCGACATCCTCACCTTTGGGCGCGGCGGCCGCGTGACGCACGTGGGGGTGTACGTGGGCAACGGGCGCTACGTGCACGCCAGCAGCGGGCAGGGGCAGATCGTGGAAAGCAGCCTGGACCGGCCCGCCAACTCGCTGGTGCGCGCGTGGATGGGCGTGCGGCGGTTCATGGCGGGCGACAGCGGCGAGAGCGTGGCCCAGCGCGCGTTGGCGCCTCAGCCCAGCAGCACGCCCATGCCGCTGCGCCGCGGCGGCTGACCCGCCCCCGGCGCCATTGATCGACATCTCAGAAGAGGCCTCCGCATTGGAGGCCTCTTCTGCGTTTCGCCATGGAACAGAAAGCCTCACGCAGAGCAGCAGAGGCGCAGAGAACTGCAGACGCCTGCGTAGGGATCATACGGAAGCAGACCTCAGGCGCTGGCGAGCGCGGGGGCGTCTTTTTCCGTGGGATGGCCGGCGGCGGCCCAGGCCTGGTATCCGCCGGTCAGGTTGATGACGTCCTTGATGCCGTGCGCCTGCAGCACGCTGGCGGCGATGGCGGAGCGCGCGCCGCCCTGGCACTGCAGCACCACCGTGCGCCCCGCCGGGATCTCGCCGACGCGGTCCGCCAGGTACGCCAGCGGCAGGTTGGGCACGTCCGGCAGATGGCCAGCGTCCCACTCCGAGCGCCCGCGCACGTCCACCACCGCCACCTCGCCCGCGTCCATCCGCGCGCGCACCTCGGCGGCGTTCATCTGCGGAACGCGCTCCAGCTCGCCCGGCCACGCATCTACCGCGTCATTGCCCCACCAACCCGCCGCGTCGTCCAGCCCGATCATGGCCAGGTCGCGGGCGGCCTGCGCGGCGGCCGCCTCGTCGCCGCCCAGCAGGTAGAACGGCTGGCCGAACGGGACCAGCGCCCCGGCCCAGGTGGGGAACGACTTGTTGAGCGGGATGTTGATGGTTCCCGGCACGTGGCCGGCGCCGAACGCGTCCGTCGAGCGCAGATCCACGACGGTGGCGCCCGCCTCCAGCGCCTCGGCGAACTGCGAGCCCAACAGCCGCGGCGGAACGCGGAAGCCGCCCAGCGCCGGCGGGCCCTCGCGGTTCAGCCGCTTCATGTCCGCGAAGTAGCGGGGCGGCTCCGGCTGCCCGGCCAGCACCGTGCGCACGAACTCGCCCTCGTCTTCCGTGGACAGCGCCCAGTTGAAGAGCTTTTCGTAGCCCAGCGTGCTGTGCGGAATGGCGCTCATCCCCTTGCCGCAGGCGGAGCCGGCGCCGTGGCCGGGCCAGATCTGCAGCCAGTCCGGCTGCTCGCTCTTGAAGCGGCGCAGGCTGGAGAAGAGGGTACGCGCACCGGCTTCCATGGTGCCGTGCAGCCCGGCCGCGCGCTCCAGCAGGTCTGGCCGGCCCACGTCGCCCACGAAGATGAAGTCGCCCGTCACCGCCGCGATGGGCCGGTCCGCACCGGCCGTGTCCGTGACCAGAAAGGTGAGGTGCTCGGGCGTGTGGCCCGGCGTGTGCCGCACCTCGATGCGGATGTTGCCGACGGAGAAGCGGTCGCCGTCGTGCACCAGCGTGGCGCCGTCGCTGTCGGCAAAGGCGTAGCTCCAGTCGTCGCCGCCCTCGCCGGACAGGTACAGCGTGGCGCCGGTGCGGGCGGCCAGTTCGCGGCTGCCGGAAAGGTAATCGGCGTGAATGTGCGATTCCGTGACGGCGGTCACCCGCAGCTTTTCCGCTTCGGCGGCGCGGACGTACTGCTCCGTGTCGCGGTTGGCGTCCACCACCAGCGCGTCGCCGGTGGCCGCGCAGCCGATGAGGTAGCTGGCCTGCGCGAGCTTTTCGTCGTAGAAGCGCTTGACGATCATTCCGTGGGCTCCGGGCGGTGCGGTTGGGGAAAGTGTACGCTGGCGGGCAATGATAACGCTGTGGAGCGGTTCGCGCGCGGGTCAGATGGGGAAGTGCGTGAGTGCTGGGTGCGTGAGTGCGTGAGTGCGTGAGTGCGGCGGGAGAAGGACGGAGCGAGGAGCAAAGGATCGTGCGGCCGCCGGCTGGGGCCCTCACCCCGCGTGCTGCGCACGACGACCCTCTCCCACGAACGGATGTGGGAGAGGGAGCACACCCCAGGATCGGCGTGGGATCGGGTTCGGCTCGCGGCGGCAACCCCGGTCCGGCGGTTGAAACCGCGCCTCGAAACACACGATGTCCGCCTCCGCGGACTGGGACCGCGGCTCGGTCGGGGCCCCCAACCGCGGTTGAAGCCCCGAACCGGACGCGCCAGCGGCCGGTGTCGGGGGTTCCCGCTGTTTGAGCGGCGGATTCATCCGCTCTCGCTGGGGAGGGTGGGCCGGTGGTGCCGGCCCGGGTGGGGGCCGCCCGCGAACCCCGCCGCGTCCCCCATCCACCGAACCCCCTAGTGGACACCACGCCGCCCGCGCGCTACTCATTCCCGCGGGCTCCCTTCCCTCCGCCCTCCCCGCGCGTCCCCCGCCTCCCCGCCCGCCCATGCCCGACGAATCGCTCGCCCTGCTATCCGTAGAAGAAACCGTCCGGCGCGTGCGGGCCCGCGAGGTATCGCCCATGGACGTGCTGGAGGCGTGCATGGCGCGCGTGGACCGCTTCAACCCTGAACTGAACGCCGTCGTCACGCTCAATCCCAGGGCGCGCGAAGAGGCGGAGGCGCTGGCTTCGCGGATCGCGCGCGGCGAGGACGTGGGGCCGCTGGCGGGGGTGACGGTCGGCATCAAGGACGTCACCGAGGTCGCGGGCGTGCGCACGACGTACGGATCGCCGCTGTTCGCCGATCACGTCCCGGAGCACGACGCGTGGGTGGTGCAGCGGCTGCGCGCGGCGGGCGCCATCATCCTGGGCAAGACCAACACGCCGGAGTTCGCGGCGGGCGGCAACACCTTCAACCCCGTCTTTGGCCGCACGCGCAATCCGTGGAACCCGGCGCGCAGCGCGGGCGGCTCCACCGGCGGCGGCGCGGCGGGGCTGGCCGCGGGGATGTTCGGCCTGGCGCAGGGGACGGACCTGGGCGGTTCGCTGCGCATTCCCGCGTCGTTCTGCGGCATCGTGGGGCTGCGCCCGTCCGTGGGCCTCGTCCCCACGCTGCCCCAGGACTATCTGTGGGACACGCTGCAGGTGACGGGGGTGATGGGCCGCGGCGCGGGCGACGTGGCGCGCGGCCTTCAAGCGGTGGCCGGAGCGACGGACCGCGCCCCGCTCGCGCAGCCGATGGCGGAAAGGGACTTTGCCGCCGCCGTGCGCGACGCGGATGCGCGCGGGCTGCGCGTCGCCTACTGCCGCGACATCGCGGGAATCGGCATCGACGCGGGGGTGGAGCGCGTCTGCCGCGAGGGCGCGTTCGCGCTGGCGCAGGCGGGCGCGCACGTGGAGGAGATCGATCTGGACCTGTCTTACGGGCGGCCGGCGTTTCTGGCGCTGCGCGGACACTGGTTCGTTTCGCAGCTGTATCCCCATCTCGACAAGCTGGACGGCTTCGGGCCCAACGTGGCCAACAACGTGCGCGCCGGACTCGCCACCCGCGTGCAGGATCTGGCCGCGGGCGAGGCCGCGCGGCGGCGCATCTGGGAGCAGTTCCGCGACTTCTTTTCGCGATACGACCTGCTGCTGACGCCCACGATGGCCGTCCCTCCGTTCGTGGTGGAGGAGAACTATCCCGCCACGGTAGACGGAAAAGAGATGGCGACGTACGTGGACTGGCTCGCGCCCACGTTCGTGCTGAGCCTCACGGGGCTCCCCGTCGCGTCCGTCCCCGCCGGGCTGGATGCGGAGGGGATGCCGGTGGGACTGCAGATCGTGGCGCCGCCGCGCGGGGAGGAGCGGGCGCTGGCCGCGGCATCACTGGTGCAACGGCTGCGTCCCATCGGGCTGCCTTCGGACCGATCCACCGCGCACACGGATGAGGGACGATGAGCAACGAAGCCGCCGATCCCCACACCACCTTTACCGGATCGCAGGCCACCGCCAGCCTGATCGCGTGGATCGACCGCGTGCTGATGGACCTGCGCGACGGCCGCATCAACGATGCACGCGAGGCGCTTCAGGGCGAAACGTGGCGCACGGGCCGCATCGAGGACGGCATCCCCCGCCCCATCCTGGAACAGGCACGCGATACGCTGCACGACGCGGCGGAGGCGGTGTCGCGCGACCAGCCGGACGTGGCCGCCGCGGAAACGGCGCTGCTGATGGCCCGCTCGCGCTTTCTGCCGGGCGGATAACGGTCGCCGGCGGCTCACCCGGCGGGAGCACGATCATCATCCTCTGCCGGCGAGACCGTCATCCGTGATCCGGCGAACTCTCGTCGTCCCCAACGCCCGCGCTCGAAGTTACAGACCGGTTCATCTCCACGTTCATCCAGAGACAATGATGCGATCGATCAAGCTCTGCGTACCCGCCGCATTCGCGCTGGTCCTGTCGATGGCTGCGCCGGCGCCTGCGCAGCAGGTGGTGAACGTGTGGCCGGGCACGCCGCCGGGCACCGCGCACTGGACGCACCGGGAGCGCGTCATCGAAGACACGCCGCTGGGGACCGTCGTGTTCGACGTATCGACGCCCACGCTGACGGCCTTTGTTCCCGATCCGGCCAGGGCGACGGGAACGGGCGTCATCATCGCGTCCGGGGGCGCGTTCGTGGCGCAGGCGATCGAACTCGAAGGCTACAGCGTCGCGCGCGCACTGCAGGAGCGGGGGATCGCCGCGTTCGTGCTCAAGTACCGCACGATCGAAAAGAACTTCGAGGGGATTCCGCCGGGGATGAACATGGATTCCGTGGGCCAGTACGGCATCGCGGACGGAATCCAGGCGCTGCGGGTGGTGCGCGCGCGGGCGGCGGAGTGGGGCGTTCGGCCGGAGCGCGTGGGGATGGTGGGATTTTCAGCGGGGGCGATGGTGACCAGCGCGGCGCTGCTGCAGGCGGATTCGGCCGCGCGCCCCAGCTTTGCGGTGATGATCTACGGCGCGCCGTTCGGCGACATGCCGGCCATTCCCGCGCGGCTGCCGCCCATGTTCATGGCCTGGACGCAGGACGACGCGGTGGCGCTCGCCCCCATCCAGCGCTTTCACGATGCGCTGCGCACCGCCGGTCACAGGCCGGAGGTGCACGTGTTCAGCGGCGGCGGGCACGGGTTCGGGAGGAAGCGGCAGGGCACCAGCAGCGATCACTGGATGGATGCGTTCGTCTGGTGGATGCAGGCGCGAGGGTTCGCCACCCGCGCGTCAAACGCGAGTGTGGCGACGGGAGCCGGATCGTGAGTGGCGGCGCCTGAACCCTGAGAATCTGGCCGGCGGGTGAGTCCGTTGAGCGGATGACGGGGAAAGGGAACCGACGCCGCGCTCGTGAGCGGATGAATCCGCCGCTCGAACAGCGCAAAGCCCCGACACCGGCCGCTGGCGCGTCCGGTGCGGGGCTTCAACCGCGGTGCGGATTCGGGTTCGGCGCGGACGGGACGCAGTTGAAGCCCTGAACGGCGCGCGAATAGCGCCGGGTCAGGGGTTCCCGCGGTTTGAGCGGCGGATTCATTCGCTCAGGATACGTCGCGCGGCACCAGACTCATTGGGCCGCGAACGCGTGAGAACGCACCAATCAGGATGATTACCAACCGGCGGGACGCACGATCATCGCACCATCCGTGAGAGCCACCCGCTCCGGGAACTGCGCCTTTGTGATGGCACGCTGATCGATCTTGAAGCTGTAATCCGCACGTTCGGCGAGCGCCCGGTTATGTCTGAGAAACGGGAAGGCGACGCCGATGGGACACTGGCGAAACAGGCGACGAGCCGTTGAAATCGCCGGCATCATGTCTGTGTCTCCGGTTACAAGCACGACCGTCTGGCATTCATTTGTTGCCAGAACCTCAACCAGCTTCAGGCCGATCGCCACGTCGGTTTCCTTCTCCTCAAACCGGGCGAACGTTTCTCCGCAGACAGGGCACCGGACGTCTTTCTTCTTGAATTGCGAGAGCTGAACTCTCACACCAGACGACTCCAAGGCTTTGATGTACGCCCTGTGTCGTGCGACTACGTCCGGCTTCCGAGCGGTCAAGTGCTCCGCAAGCGCGGAGAAATAGTACACGTTGGCCAACTCAACTCTCTCGCCCAGTTCGTTGCGAACCGCCTGCAGGTAGCCCTGACACAACGTGCGCAGGTCAAGCCACTTTACATGGGGCACATTCCTGCGCTGAAGCTCGGAGAGCGAGTGGTAGACGTTGAAACCGTCCACCAGGAAAGAAACTTTTTTTGTCATACCCGAAACCTGGGGACAAAAAAACCCCCCGGCCCGCGGACCGAGGGGGGCCGGAGGAACGCTTTCGCGAACACATCCGGGGATGACGTGCACCAAAGCTAACGGTGCGTCGGCTGATTTACAAGACGGATTTTTCCCGTCAGCGCTGGGCAAAGAACTTGGCTACCTCGGGTTTCATCACCTTGCCCATGGCGTTGCGCGGAAGGGCGTCCACCACGCGCAGGTCGCGGGGGAGCTTGTAGGGCGCAAGCCGCTGCCGCGCCCACGCCTGCAACTCGGCGAGCGGAGGCACGCCCTCCGCGCCGGCCGCCTCGACCGCCACGCAGACGCGCTCGCCCCACTCCTCGTCCTCCATCCCCACCACCGCGCACTCGCCGATGGACGGGTGCTCGCGCAGCACCTCCTCGATCTCCAGCGCGGACACCTTGAATCCGCCCGTCTTGATGATGTCCACGCTGCGGCGGCCCAGCAGGCGGTAGTAGCCGTCCTCCACCACCGCCACGTCGCCGCTGCGGAACCATCCGTCGCGAAACGCCTCGGCCGTGGCTTCCGGCCGGCGCCAGTACTCGCCGAACACGCTGGGCCCGCGGATCTCCAGGTCGCCCGGCGTCCCCGCATCCACCGGAACGCCCTCGTCGTCCACCACGCGCGTATCGACGGACGGGAGCGGCACGCCGACGGAGCCGGGGCGCCGCTCGCCGTGCAGCGGGTTGCTGAGCGCCATCCCGATCTCCGTCATCCCGTAGCGCTCCAGCAGCGTGTGGCCGCTGATCTCCCGCCACCGCTCCAGCATCTGCACCGGCAACGCGGCGCTCCCCGACACCATCAGCCGCATGCCGCGGCACCCGGCCGCCATCCGCTCGCGCCGCTGCTCATCCGCGGCGTCAAAGGCGGTGATCAGGCGCCGGTAGACGGTGGGCACGGCCATGAGCAGCGTCAGCCGGCCGCTCTCGATGGTGCGCCAGGTCTCGTCGGCGTCGAAGCGGGGGAGGACTTCGCACACCGCACCGGCCCACATCGCGCAGCACAGCACGTTTACGATGCCGTGCACGTGGTGCAGCGGAAGGATGAGCAGCGTGCGGTCGTCCGCCGTCCATCCCCACGCATCCACCAGCGTGGTCACCTGCGCGCGCAGGTTGGCGTGCGTGCTCACCACGCCCTTGGGACGGCCGGTGGTGCCGCTGGTGTAGATGATCATCGCCGCACCGTCTGCCGCCACGTCAGGCATGGGCACCGGCGCGGCGGCGAGCGCGTCCTCGACCGACAGAAAGCGCCGTTCCGCGCGCTCCGCCACGGGCCGCAGCACATCCGAGAACTCCGCATGGACGATGACGGCTTCCGCGTCCGCGTCGCGCACCACGTACTCCAGTTCCACCTCGGGATGCGAGACGGCGAGCGGCACGGCCACGCCCCCGGCCCGCCACACGCCCCACTGCACCGCCACGTACTCCCATCCCGGAGGCGTCAGAAACGCGACGCGCGCGCCGTCCAGCGAGGGCCGGCCGTCCAGCAGCGCGGCCGCTACGCGGGCGGATGCGTCCAGCAGGTCCGCGTAGGTGAGCGTGCCGTTTTCCGCCACAACGGCGATGCGGTCCGCGAACCCGGCCGCGCGCTGGACGATCGGGGGGGATGCGTTTTCAGTCATGGGAGCGGCGGGAAGAGGAGGAGGAAGGGACCGCGAGGCGGATGAACAACGTAGGCGCCCCGCGTCCTCCGCGCACCGCTGTTCTTTGCTCGCCTGTTTGAGAGCGAGGCTGTCTCGTGATGAACGAGGTACGTTTTGTCATCCCGAGCGCAGCGCCGGCCCGCACCGCGTGAGACTGGCGGCCACAGTCCGCGAAGGCGGACTTCGTGCTGTTCCAGCGGCGAATTCATTCGCTCCTGGATGGCGGCTGCGCGGCGTCCGTCTGTTGGTGACGGCGGCGCGCCGATCCCGGCCGGACCACACCAGAGCCGCCACCGCAGTCCGCGCAGGCGGACTTTGCGCCGTTGTTGCCGCGACTTCAGTCGCCCCAGCGGTTCATCCACCGCCCAGCCTCCGCAAACTGCCCTCACGCGGAGGACGCGAGGACGCGGGGGGTCGCGGAGGTACGCGGGGGTATCGACGCGAACTTTCGTGCTCGAGCAGGGGCGCCGCACAACGGGCGGCCGTAAACACCCGTTACACTTGCCACGGGGCGGCCTGCTCCGTATCTGTTCCCTCCCACGCGGCTGCTCCTGCCACGCCCGGCGGCTCTCCCCTCCCGCCCCGGACCCGCGCGGATTCCTTCCATCCCCGGCGCACGCCCATGCAGCAACCGGTGGAGATTTCCCTCTCCGTCAACGGCGTTCCGTACCAGCGCGCGGTGGAGCCGCGCCTGCTGCTGAGCGACTTTCTGCGCCACGACCTGCGCCTTACGGGCACGCACGTGGGCTGCGAACACGGCGTCTGCGGAGCGTGCACCGTCATGGTGGACGGCGAATCCGTGCGCTCGTGCCTGGTCCTGGCCGTGCAGGCCGACGGCGCCGAAGTGGGCACGGTGGAAGGGCTCGCCGCCAAGGACGGCACGCTGCACCCGCTGCAGCAGGCGTTTCGCGACGCGCACGGGCTGCAGTGCGGCTTCTGCACGCCGGGCATTCTGATGTCGATGATCCCCTTCCTCCGCGACGAGCCCTCGCCCGACGAGCACACCATCCGCGAGGCGCTGTCCGGAAACCTGTGCCGCTGCACCGGCTACCAGAACATCGTCGAGGCCGTTCAGCTCGCCGCCGAACGCGCCGCCGCCGGGAGCGCGGGATGAACCGCGGCCACGTGGGCCAGTCGCCGCCGCGCAACGAAGATCACCGGCTGCTGACGGGAAACGCGCTTTTCGTGGATGACGTGCATCTCGAGGGGATGCTGCACGTCGCGTTCGTGCGCAGCGACTACGCACACGCCATCCTGCACGGCGTGGACACCTCCGCCGCGCTGGAGCGGCCCGGCGTGGTGGCCGTCATCACCGCCGAGATGCTGGGGGATTACTGGCAGCCCGGGCCGCTGCTCGTTCCCCCGCCGCCGGTGGAAGGATTGATCTTCAACCAGGCGTCACAGGTGCCGCTGGCCAAGGACCGCCTGCGCCACGTGGGCGAGGCCATCGCAATGGTCCTCGCCGAAAGCCGCTACATCGCCGAAGACGCGGCGGCGGACGTCATCGTGGACGCGGAGCCGCTGGAGGTGGCCGTCGATCTGGAGGCCGCGCTGCTCCCGGATGCGCCCGTCCTGCATCCGCAGCTGGGCACCAATCTGGCCGCGCACGTGGTGCAGAAGCACGGGGATTACGACAAGGCGATCGAGGGCGCCGAACTCGTCATCAACCGCCGCTTTCACTACGACCGCGGCGCGGCGGCGGCCATGGAGAACCGCGCCGTCGTGGCCCGGTGGGACGTGCGCGCGGAGGAACTGACCGTCTGGGATACGACGCAGGCGCCCATCCCCATCCGCAACGGACTGGCGCGGATGCTGGGGCTGCTGGAATCGCAGGTGCGCGTGGTGGCGCCATTCGTGGGCGGCGGCTTCGGGCCCAAGATCATGATGTTCTATCCCGAAGAAGTGCTCGTCCCCTGGGCCGCCATCCGCCTGGGCCGGCCGGTGAAGTGGGTGGAAGACCGGCAGGAGAACTTCTTTGCCACCACGCAGGAGCGCTCGCAGATCCACCACGCGGAGATGGCCCTCAGCCGCGACGGCAGGATCCTGGGCATCCGCGACTTCTTCTGGCATGACACCGGCGCGTACGATCCGTACGGATTGACCGTTCCCATCAACAGCCAGTGCACGCTGCTGGGCCCGTACGACGTTCCCGCCTACCACAGCGAATTCCGCGCGGTATTTACGAACCGGACGACGGTGACGCCGGTGCGCGGCGCGGGGCGGCAGCACGGCGTGTTTGTGATGGAGCGGCTGCTGGACATCGCCGCGCGCGAACTCGGCCTCAGCCCGCAGGAGATCCGCCGCCGCAACTACCTGCGCAGCGACGTGTTTCCGCACACGTTCCAGATCCTGTTTCAGGACTTCGCGCCCCTCTACTACGACAGCGGCAACTACGCCCCGGCGCTGGAAGCCGCGCTGGACATCGTGGGCCGCCACACCTTTCGCGCCGAGCAGGAAGCGGCGCGCGCGGAGGGGCGGTTCATCGGGATGGGGATCGTAAGCTACGTCGAGGGAACGGGGATCGGGCCGTACGAGGGCGCGCGCGTCACCATCGAGCCCAGCGGCCGCGTGCGCGTGGCGACGGGATTGGGGACGCAGGGGCAGGGGCACTACACGGCGTTCGCGCAGATCGTGGCCGAGGTGCTGGACGTGAACGTGGGCGACGTGAACGTGGTCACCGGCGACACGCGCGAGTTCGGCTGGGGGACGGGGACGTTCGCCAGCCGCGGCGCGGTGGTGGCGGGAAGCGCGTGCCACGAGTCGGCGACCATCGTCCGGCGCAAGGTGCTGGAGGTGGGCGCGCGCGTGCTGGGTTCCACCGTGGACGAGGTGGAGCTGCATCACGGGACGGTGCGGGTCACGGCGGATCCGTCGCGCGCCATCGGCTTCGGGCAGCTGGCGGGGCACGCCAACCCGCTGCGCGGCGCGGTGATCCCCGGGACGGAGCCCGGGCTGGAAGCGACGGCGTACTTCGGCCCGGACCACGGCAGCACGGCCAGCGGCGTGCACGCGATGGTGGTGGAGGTCGATCCGGAAACCGCCATCGTCCGCATCGACCGCTACATCGTGGTGCACGACTGCGGCAAGCTGATCAACCCCGTCATCGTCGCCGGGCAGGTGCAGGGCGGCGTGGCGCACGGCATCGGCAACGCCTTTTACGAGCAGCTGATCTACGACGAGGGCGGGCAGCTTCTGAACGCATCGTTCGCGGATTACCTGCTGCCGACCGCGCTGGACGTGCCGCGGGTGGAGATGGCGCACCGCGAAACCGCCGCGCCGCTCAACCCTTTGGGATTGAAGGGCGTGGGCGAGGCCGGGTGCATTCCCACCGGCGCCGCGTTCGCGCAGGCCATCGAGGACGCGCTGCCGCACCTGGCGCTGGAAATCCGCGAAATCCCGCTGAGCCCCAGCCGCCTGTTCGAGCTGCTGCAGGCCGCCGGCCCCGCCGCCGCGCGCCCCGTAATCGCCGACGAGTCGGCCATCGCCGCGGATTGATCACGGATTGTCCGATGGAACAGACCATCCGCTCGCGACAACACCGCTGATCCGGCGGCTTTCGCCGGAACGTACTTAAGCCGCCGCTGCTGATCCACGCCGCGTTTCTCTCCTTTTCCGCCCCGGCCGTCACGGCGGATTCGTGTTTTTTCCTCCCAGCCCCACCGGTCCATGATCGTCGACGGCGAGCACACCTTTTCCGGCCCGCGCGAAACCGTGTGGGGGCTGCTGCAGGACCCCGAGGTGCTGGCCAAGGCCATGCCCGGCGCCCGCCAGCTCACCCTGACGGAGGACGGCGCCTACAAGGGCGTCATCCGCATCGGCGTGGGGCCGGTGACCGCGGCGGAGTGGTCGCTCAACGTCAAGCTCTCCGACGTGGTGCACCCGCAGAGCTACGTGATGAACGTGGAAAGCAAGGGCGCGCTGGGCTTTACCCGCGGCAGCGCCACGGTGAACCTGGATGAGGTGGATGAGGGGACGCGCATGCGCTACCACGCGGACCTGGCGGTCGGCGGCAAGGTTGCGGGCGTGGGACAGCGGCTGCTGGACCAGGTGGCGAAGATGCTGACGCGCCAGGGACTGGACGCGTTGAACAAAGAGCTTGAGGCACGCCTGGCCGCTTCCGAGCCCGCCTGAACCGCCACCAGCCGAACATGCGAATCCTCTCCGGACTGCTGCTCCTGGCGGTTGCCGTCGTGCTTGGACTGTTCCAGGTCCTTCCGCTGATCTTTGCCGATCCCGCCGTGTCCCGCCCGGCGGCGCCGTGGCTGGACTCTGCGTACCAAGCCGCGGAACTCCTGGCCATCGGCGGGACCGCGCTCTGGCTGCTGAGCCGCGGCACCACCTCCCGGACGACACGATGAAGCCCGCACCGTTCGCGTATCACCGGCCGGACAGCGTGGACGAGGCGATCGCGCTGCTGGCGGAGCACGGCTATGACGCCAAGCTGCTGGCCGGCGGGCAGAGCCTGGTTCCCGCAATGAACTTTCGGCTCGCACAGCCGGCGGTGCTCATCGACTTGAACCGCATTCCCGGGCTGGACGCCATAACCGAATCAGACGGCGGCGTGCGGATCGGGACGATGGTGCGGCAGCGGGTGGCGGAGCGCAGCACCGTGATCGCCGCGCGCGCGCCGCTGATCACGGAAACGCTGCCGTGGGTGGCGCACGCGCAGATCCGCAACCGCGGCACCGTGGGCGGCAGCATTGCGCACGCGGACCCGGCGGCGGAGCTCCCCGCCGTCATCGTGGCGCTGGGCGCGCGGCTGCACCTGCGCGGGCCGGGCGGCGCGCGGACGGTGGAGGCGGCGGACTTCTACACCGGCCTGTTCGGCACCGCGCTGGAGCCCGAGGAAATGCTGGTGGAGATCGAGATCCCCGCCGCGGAGCCCGGGACCGGCTTTGCCTTTGATGAGGTTTCCCGCCGACACGGCGACTTTGCGCTGGCGGGCGTGGCGGCACGCGTGCGGGTGGATGCGGACGGGCGCTGCCTGTCCGCGCGCATCGCGCTGCTGAGCGTGGGCGAGGGCCCGGTGCTGGCCGCGAACGCGGAGGCGGCGCTCATCGGCCAGGTGCTTACGGAAGACGCCATCCGCGCCGCCGCATCCACCGCATCGCAGACGGACGTGGATCCGCCCGGCGACATCCACGCGACGCCCGCCTACCGCCGGCAACTCGTCGACGTCCTCATCCGCCGCGCCCTTCCCCGCGCCGCGGAAAAGGCCCGCCTGGCGCTGTAACGGCGGTCCCGCCCCGCCTCGGCCGCGCATTCCCGCGTCAGCGCCCGTTGCCCGCGCCGCACTGCGCGGAAGCGGGCGGCCCGACCGGCAATGTCTGTGACGCGCCGCGGCCCGCGGCCACAGTCCGCGCAGGCGGACTTCGTGCTTTTCCAGCGGCGAATTCATTCGCTCCTGGACGGCGGACGCGCCGATCGTCATCGGAGCGCCCCCTGGTCCGCGGCCGCAGTCCGCGCAGGCGGACTTCGCGCCGTTGTTGGCGCGACTTCAGTCGCCCGTTCCCAGCCTCGGCGCGACGCCGGCCATCGCCCGAACGAAGTTCATCAACCGAATCCATCCGGCCCGCCGCGGCCGACGCATCCCATCCCCCACGCTCCCCGGAAACTCGATGAAGACCTACGACCTGTCGCAGCCGCTGAACGAGCAGGCGCCGTTCTGGCCGTATTATCCGCCGTTCGAGGTCAAGTACATCAAGCGCAAGGCGGAGCACGGGGTGAACGCGCAGTACATCCAGACCAGCAACCACATGGGCACGCATCTGGATGCGCCGCGGCACTTTGTGACCAACGGCATGACCATCGACCAGATCCCCATGAACTGGCTGTGCGGGCCGGGCGTGATCGTGAATCTGAGCGACGAGATGGACGAACTGGGCCTGTACACGCCGGAGATGATCGAATCGCGCGTGGAGGTCAAGAAGGGCGACATTCTGCTGCTGCACACGGGCTGGCACCGCCATGCGCAGTGGGGCGATCAGGCGGATGAGGAGAAGTACATCCACATGCACCCCGGCGCGCACCCCGACATGGTGCAGTGGCTGCTGGACAAGGAAATCCACATCTGGGGCGTGGACGTGGTGAGTACCGATCACCCCATGGACCTGCCCATCGGCCGTTTTCTGGGCAAGGGGATGCACGGCCACTGCGACCGCGTACGCGCCGCGGCGGAAAAGAAGTTCGGCGGGCCCGAGGCGGTGGCGCGGCTGTTTCCGGATGAGGATTACCAGCTTACGCACAACAAGCTGTTCGGGCACAACTGCATGCACATCGAAAACCTGGGCGGCGAGATCAGCGCCCCGGAGCTGCAGAACCGCCGGCTGATCATCGGCTGCTTCCCGTGGAAGTTCCAGGGCGGAGAAGCCGCCTTCGCCCGCGTCGTCGCCTGGGACGGCGAGTGGCCCAAGGACATCTGACGTCACCGGCGGCACACTTGGATTTCGGAGAGGGATGATGCCCAAGTACAAGCTGAAGCTGATGTTCGAGTGGGGCGGCGGGTGCCTTTGGTGCGACGACGACGCGACGCGCGACGCGTTCGACGTCGGCCACATCGACGAGCGCCTGCCACTCTCGCCCGGCATGCTGGCGCGGCTGGATGAGCTGTCGCGCTGGCACGACGGGGCGCTGGACGGGGACGACCCCGCCGGCCCCAGCCCGTGGTCGGCGGAGGAGGATGACCGGTTCCGCGCCGCGGCGGAGGAGGCGCTGGCCGCCGTCCGCGCGGAACTGGGCCCGAACTTTCACGTCGAGTACCGGCGCTGAACGTCAATCGGCCTATCGGAACCACCAGTCAGTTTCACACGGCTGTACGCTCGAGTTTGTTGGGGACGCACTTTCGCAGATAGTGCTTTTGAATCATCATTTAAACCTGGCGAGGTCTACATGGCTGTTTGTCAACATGAAAGGTGGAGTGGGCAAGACAACGCTCGCTACTCAGCTCGCATGGCACGCTGTGCTGGAACAAGATAAGAAAGTGCTGCTTATAGATCTCGACCCCCAAGCGAATGCCAGTCAATCAGTGATGTCGCCTCAGAGCTATGTTGACTATCTCGACGCCAATGGGGCTACAGTAGCGGATATTTTTGAACAGTTCACGCCCACGGGTACGGCAAGTGGCAGCCCCAAGCAGCTTGATCCCTCGAGCGTTATCTACAATCGGGTGGCGTACGGTGATGGGAGTCTTTTGGATCTTGTGCCCTCGCGCTTGGAGTTGTCTTGGACTCTGAGAAATCCAACTGGGAAGGAGACACTCCTCGCCAGGTTTGTTGCGAAAATCGAGATGAACTACGACCTCATTGTCATCGACTGTTCACCAACTGACTCAATCCTCACGGACGCTGCATACCATTGTAGTCGATACCTGCTAGTTCCAATTCGCGCAGAGTTCTTGGCATCCATCGGTTTCCCGCTGCTTAACCGCAGTATCAGGAGCTTTGAAGTGCGGCATGACGACAAGGTGCTCGAAGTGGCAGGGCTCGTCTTCAACGACTTTGTTCGAGGTAACGAGAAACGGGAGCACCAGCTGTCACGCAGTGATGTGCAAGCAAAAGCAATTCAGTATGGCTGGTACGTGTTCGAGAACGACATTCCCCACTCCGATTCCTACTTCCGTGCGGCACGGGATGGGATGCCAATCGGCAGTACCAAGGGCACCCATACAATCGTGAAGCGGGAGTTTTCTGCTTTCGCCCGAGAGTTTTGGAAGAGGATTGCACTATGAGAAGCACGCGCAACCCCGCTTTGTTGGATGAGCTGCTATCTTTGCTGGTTCGCCATTACGGTGTTCAGCGAGTCCAAGCAGCGTTGAACAGAGAATCGAAGAGAGTCGGACAACAAGGAGCGGAGGAACCACGCCTAGGGGCGAGCCGGACAAAAGGTGAACGTAGGCCTACTGTGTCTGAAGCCCTTAAAGCCCTTCAACCACAGGATGAAGGAAAGTATCGTTTACTCAACGAGTTCTACTCTCGCCTCAAAGAAGGAACAATCCTTCCCCAAGCCGAAGATATTCGCCAGTTCGCTCAGATCGTTGGTTTGAAAGAGATAAGTGGCAAAGCTCGGCGAGATATGTTGCCCAGTCTGATGTGGTTTCTCATAGACCAACCGGCGGAGCGAGTTCGAGATGATGTGACTAGAGCCGAAGCCGTCTCAGAGAAGCAGCGGCAGAAGGGGTTCTCCATCCTAACGGACAAATTGCTCCGAAATTGAACCTCGTCGTGGAACAATGCACTCCTAGCATCGCCGGTTGAAACCAAACGTTTGTTGCTGCTGGTTGACGTTGCCTCCCATCGTCGCGGCTCCCTACTCCAAAGGACCTGAGTGAAGATCATGGATACCAGCCGCCCGCTTCTGCGCAGGGCCGGCGCGCTCGCCGCGATGGCCGTCACGCTGATGGCGGCCGGCGCGTGCGACGACAGCACCGGCACCAGTAATCGGCGCGAGGTCACCATCGGCGGAATCTTTTCGCTGACGGGCAACTGGTCGTCGCTGGGCGTCACCAGCAAGGCCGCGCTGGAACTGGCGATCGAGGACGCCAACGCGCAGGCCGCCGGTTCAGGCGTGACGTTCGTGGCGGACGTGCGCGACACCAAGCTGGACCCGGCGGCCGCGCTGGCCGCCGTGCAGTCGATGCGCGGCGACGGCGTGCAGATCATCATCGGGCCGCAGAGCAGCGCGGAACTGGCGGCCATCAAGCCGTACGTGGACGCCAACCCGGTGCTCATCGTCAGCCAGTCCAGCACGGCCGGATCGCTGGCCATCGCCGGTGACCACATTTTTCGCTTTACCGCCGCGGACAGCCTGGAGGGCGTCGCCTCGGCCGCGCTGGCGTACGGCGACGGCATCCGCACGCTGATCCCCGTGTGGCGCGCGGACGCGGGCAACCAGGGGCTGCACGTGGCTACGCGACGCGCCTTTGCGGCCCGCGGCGGCACCGTCTCCAGCGGCGTGGAATACGGCGCCACGACGACCAGCTTCACCGCGACGATCGCCGCGCTGGGCACGCAGGTGCGAGCCGCGCTGGCCACCCGTCCCGCGAGCGAGGTGGGCGTGTACCTGGCCGGATTCGACGAGATCGCCGACGTCTTCACCGCGGCGGCCGCGGACCCGGTGCTCGCCTCGGTGCGGTGGTACGGCGCGGACGGCATCGCGCAGAGCAGCGCGCTCACGGCCCGCCCCGCGGCGGTTTCGTTCGCGGAAACCGTGGGCTTTCCCTCCGCGCTATTCGGCCTGGACCTGACGGCGCGCACCAGCTGGGAGCCCATCGCGCAGCGCATTCAGCAGCGCGCGGGCAACGCCCCCGACGCCTTCGCGCTCGCCGTGTACGACGCGGTGCGGGTGGCGGCGCTGGCGTACATCACCTCGCGCGACGGCGTGGATGTGGATTCGCTCGCCGCGCGGTATGCGCAGGCGGCCAGCAGCTACCACGGCGCCACGGGATGGGCCGCGCTGAACGCCGCTGGCGACCGGCGCTACGCCGACTTCGACTTCTGGGCCATCCGTCCCAGCGGCACCTCGCACGCTTGGACGCGCGTCGCCGGCTACGAAACGCGATCGGGTACGCTCACCCGGTAGTTCCTGCGCAGTCATGACGGAATGAGAACGGCCACGCTTCGCAGCGTGGCCGTTCTCAGTATGTCCCTCCGCTGGGCCTGCGTTCCCGGCCGGTTACGTACCACATCCAACCTGGCCCGTGCTCTCAGCATCCCTACATCAAAGTTAGTTGCCGCTGCCAAACGTGACGCCGCCGCAACGGTTCCCGCTTCCGCCCAGCCAGCCCGCACTGCGGTTTCCACTCCCACCGAGCGTTCCACCCGCTGTGCGGGTTCCGGAGCCGAACCCTCCACCGCTGCGGTTACCGCTCCCGCCGAGAGTTCCCGCGAAGTTGCGAGTACCGGAGCCGAACATTCCGACGCCACGGTTGCCGCTTCCGAAGAGCGTTCCATTTCTCTGATGCATGCACCGCCGTCCAGTTGAGGTCAAAACCACGGATTGTCCAATTCTGCTGTATATAGTGTCCGAAATCAAGGCCCTGACGAGTGCGCCGCTGCTGCTGTGGAATGAACATGATTGCTCACTCTCCGGCAAACCGAACAGGATTAAAGAACATGCGCTGCATGGCGACGCAAACAAAATGGCCACGCCCGGAGAGCGTGGCCGTTCTGATCTGCGGCTTTTGGCGTAATCGCTATCGAAGAGTGTGATCGGGACTGTGTCAGCTCAGTGCGTGATGGCTGCATTGAGACTGAACAACCAATACCCCACTTGCGATCCCCACAGACAATCAACCAGAGAACCGTGGCATCAGCGGTGGACAACAGCCGCCGGGAGGACGCGCTGATCACTCCCGCAAGTTCCGCCACCAAGGCGAGTGCCCGATCCAACGATCACGCCCGCGCGACTCCAGCCATTCCCACCGCCAATCACGTCCCGCTACCGGTGTGACCCATGCCGTTGCCGCGGCGATCACCGCTCATCCGGCCGCCTCCGCTACCGAGATGACCATCAGCGGTGCGCGTACCGCCTCCAAGGCTGCCGCCGCCATTGCGATTACCGCTTCCGGCGAAAATGCCGCCCCGGCTGCGGCTGCCGCCGCCTATCATTCCGTTCCGGTGCCCGCTCCCAAAGACCACTCCGCTTCTATGATACACGTCGTCGCTCTCGCTTCAAGTCACATTTCCGAATCGCTTCAATACTGGCGCGAAGCATGGATGAACGCAAGCACGACTCTCCACGCGACAGCAGTCATACGGATTCGATGAAGTTCGGCGCCGTACCTGCTGGTTGGTGCAGGCGTGAAGCCTCACAGCAGCTCAGTGAGGCTCTCCGCCGCTAGTCCGGCAAATTCAATTCCTTCCAACAGGGAGAGCGTTCAGGCACGACTTTTCTCGGCTCGTGTCACATCTCATCCCAATCGTCGGATCTTCCGATTTCGCTGGGCGCGTACCGGTTGGCACACTCCATCAGGATCTCGTGAAAATCCCGCAGAAATCCTTCCAGCCGGGCTTCCGCCGCAGCTTGGCTGATCGCGGACACGCGCTCCATCATCATGCGGGCTGCCGGGGAAAGCTTTTCGCGAAGGTGACCATTGATCACCCACCCAACATTCGTGGCGGCCGAGTAAACCCGCTCGGCGTTGCGGCTGGAAGTCTGCGCGATGGCGCCGAGGTCGCGTTCGATTCTGGATACGACTTCCCCGCCCGGAGCCAGCAGGTCGCCCAGGTAAAGCAGATCCTTCGCCATCTTGGGCGAGCCGGTCTCCGCCCGGTCCCCGCGCCGGATGAAAGTCAGTGCCTTGTTCAGCGCGTATGCGCCCAGCGTGGGAACCCGAACCTCCACGGCGGGCAGCCCGGCCGCGGGCGGGAGCGTCAGCGTCTGCGTGTGATCGGCGAGCACATCCAAGTCGACCAGCGGAATCGCCGCCACGCCGGGCTGCTCCCGCAGAGCTACGAACCTGCCCTGGTTGCGGGCGGTGCCCTGGTGCGAGACGATGAACTCGATCTTTTCGCCCCGCGCCACATCCCGCACCCAAACGGCCGCGGCACTCGCATCAGAAGCGGGCCGGAAGCCGGCATCGCCCAGCAGAAGGGCGATGCTCGTTCGGCCTTCCACGGGCAGCGGTTGCGGCACCAGCAGATCGAGTTCAAAGGTCAGCGTATCGGCGCCGCTCCATGCGGTAAAACCACCGTAGTGGCGGTACAGGTACGGCACCCACCCCCCGATCAGGACGAGGTCGGACGCATACGGCCGCAATTCGGCGAGGATGGTGCGAAGCACCCTCTCCAGATCCTGCTGCTCCATCAGGCAGTGAGGGGAACGGCGTCCAGCAGATGCTCGGCCTGTTCGCGGCCGCGCAGGGGATAGTGCCACAGATCTACCAGGAGTTGAACCGTGCTGACGACGGGGATCTTGTTCCGCATCTGAAGCCCGTGCCACACGCTGTCCCTGTACCAGGGCCGCATCAGCACCACGCGCCCATCGAGCGCGGGCTGCCAGCCCAGGTCGCTTCCGATCCGCAGGTCTGCGGCCTGGTCAACCGCCACATAGATGTGCACCCGGTCCCACGCTGCATGCGGCGCCACGCGTGACGCGCCTGCCTGCATCGTCAGGGCCCACTGCTGTCCATCCAGAAGCTTCGGGAGGCGCTGGATGAAGCGCTCCGGATCTCCCATCGGTGCGTGATAGGCGGCGCGCTCGTTCCGCTCCCACGAGTACGCGGCGAACCACCGCTTCAGCAGCGGACGCGGATCATCCACCCGGACCTCCAGCTTTCGTCCGGATGGCTCCGCGCGAAGGGCGCCCGTCTCCGCGAGCGCGCGAACCACGCCCGATGCGGTTCCGAGCGCGACTTCCGATTCCTGTGCGAGTTCGCGCACGCCCCATGTTCGCCCGGGGTGCGCCAGCAGCGTTCGCACGACGAGCGAGTTGCGATCCGCGAACGGCTGAAAGCGCTTGGGGATGGAGGGTGACCGTTCAGCCGGCTCAAGGTCCGTCCGGTCCAGGTACAGCCACCGGTTCACGAGCCGCGCGGCCCCGGTGAGCGCGACGAAGTTCTGCCGCTGCTCCCGCAGCATCCGCAGCGTGGCGGGACGCCCGCTGCTCAGAACCCACACCGTTTCGGGATCGTCGGACGGCGCCGCTTCCGCGGACCACCTTCGCAGCCGCAGGTGAATCGGCGATTCATCTTCCCCGCGATAGATCTCGCCGTTGTGCCCATCCGCGGCCGTTTCGCGGCTGATGACGCGGCACTCGGGACTCAGCGCCTGCTTCAAAAGCCCGAGAGCGGCGAGTTTGTCGGCGTCAGCGATCGCGCCTTGATCGTTCAATGAGAGTCGCCCGGTTCATCACGTAGTGAACGTGATTGTTCATTCATGGGTGAACAATGCCCAAGATAGTGAACATGCGCAAGCCTGCTGTTGAGCGGCAACGAAAACGGCCACGCTCGGAGAGCGTGGCCGTCCAGCATCCAGCGGAACCGCCGATCCTGACTACTTCATCAGGTTCTTGGCGATGGTCTGCAGCTGCATGTTGCTGGTGCCTTCGTAGATGCTGCCGATCTTGCTGTCGCGGTAGAACTTCTCCACCGGGTACTCGCGGGTGAAGCCGTATCCGCCAAACAGGTCCACCGCCGTGGACGCAATGCGCTGCGCCACCTGCGACGAAAACAGCTTGCCCATCGCCGCCTCGTGCAGGAAGGGCATGCCGGCGTCCTTGAGGCGGGCCGCGTTGTACACCATCAGCCGCGCGGCCTCCAGCTCCGTGGCCATCTGCCCGATCTGGAACTGCACGCCCTGGAAGTCGCCGATGCGCTTGCCGAACTGCTCGCGCTCCTGCACGTACTTCACCGTGGCGTCCAGCGCGCCCTGCCCGATGCCGATCATCTGCGCGCCGATGCCAATGCGGCCCTCGTTCAGCGTCTCGATGGCCGTCTTGTACCCCTTGCCCACCTCGCCCAGCACGTTCTCGTCCGGCACGAACACGTCCTCAAGCACCAGCTCGGTGGTGGACGACGCGCGGATGCCGAGCTTGTCTTCCTTCTTGCCGACGGAGAAGCCGTCGAAGCTCTTTTCCACGATGAACGCCGTGATCCCCTTGTAGCCCGCCTCGGGGTTCACGTTGGCGAAGATGATGAAGATTTCCGCTTCGGCGCCGTTGGTGATCCACAGCTTGCGGCCAGTGATCCGGTAGCCGCCGTCCGCCTTGACGCCGCGGGTGGCCAGCGCGAACGCGTCGGAGCCGGAGCCGGCCTCGGACAGCGCGTAGGCACCCACCTTTTCGGCGCACAGCTGCGGCAGGTACTTCGCCTTCAGGTCGTCCGAGCCCCAGCGCAGGAAGGCGTTGTTCACCAGCGTGTTCTGCACGTCCACCATCACGCCCACGCTGGCGTCCACGCGGCTCAGTTCCTCCACCACCAGCGCGGCGGTAAAGAACGAGGCGCCAGTGCCCCCGAACTCCTCGGGCACTTCAATGCCCATCAGCCCCAGCTCAAAGAACTGGGGGATCAGCGTGGGATCCATCTTCTGGTGCTCGTCCATCTCCGTCACGCGCGAGCGGACCTCGTCTTCCGCGAACTGCCGGACGGCGTCGCGGAAGGCCTGCTCGTCGTCGTTCAGAACCGTCAGCGGGACGCCGGCGGTGGAAAGGTCAACGGTCGCCATCGTAGGTATCGTCCTTGAATTCACGGAGTACGCGCGCCGCGCGCATGCGGCGGTGCGCCGGGAATATGGCGCGCCCGGCCACTTCTGTCGAGAACGCGCGCCTCAGCGGCGCACGGCGAGCGCAATGCCGTCCGGCCCCGCGCCCGTGGGGAGCACGCGCACCACCGTGTGACGGACCAGGTCGATTTCCGCCACCGCGTTCATCCCCTGCAGCGCGATGTACGCCGTGGCTCCATCCGCCGTCACCACGCCGCCCACCGGCCCGGCGCTCCCCTGCGCCTGCGGCACCGCGCGCGCCGGGTCCAGCGGAATGCGGATTTCCGCCACCTGCGCGCGGCTGGCCGCGTCAAACACGCGCACCGTGCTGTTCATGGGATTGCTGACCACCATCCACCTGCCGCCGCCGTTGACGCGGTAAGGGAGCCCGGGCGCGGGGAGCGTGTCGAGGGCCGCCAGCGTGCGCGCGTCCAGCACGGTGACGGTGTTCTGGTCGTTGCTCCCCACCCACACCTGCGCGCCGTCCGCGGACAGCCCGATCCCCTCCGTCCGCGGCGCGACGGAAACCGTGCGGGCCTCTTTGGTGGCGATGTCGATACGCGTCACGCTGCCGCCGCCCACGTTGGCGGTGTAGATGGTGGCGCCGTCCGGCGATACGGCCAGCATGTGCGAGCCCGCCTGCCCGGTGGGGATGGCCGTCACCGCGCCGGAGGCGAAGTCCACCATCAGCACCGCCTGGCTGGATTCGGAGGTCACGGCCAGCGTGCGGTCGCCGGGAAGAAAGGCGACGCCGTGCGGCCGGCGGTGCGGCGACAGATCAATCTTTCGCGCCACCGTCCGCGAATCGAGGTCGATGACCGTGAGCGTGCCGCCGGGCGTGCGGTCGCCGTAGTCGCTGACCACGGCCCAGCGCCCGTCGTGGCTCACGGCGGCCTCGTGCGGGCCGGTGCCGGTGGGGAGCGTGGCCACCGTGGTGCCGGAGCGGGGGTCGATGAGCGAGGCGGTCGCGTCCTGCTTGTTGGCGACGACGAGCATGCGTTCTCCTGACCGGGGAGTGCCGGACTGCGCGGCCGCGGGTGCGGCGAGCGCCAGAAGGGCCAGCAGCGGTGCCATGCGCATGGGAAATCCGGGCGCGGGAAAGGTGCGGAAAAGGGAAACCATCCGGCCCGCCAGTCTACGGGCGCGGGGGAACGGGCGAAAGGCCGGGGTGCGCGGCACGGGCGGTGCGTTGCGAAACCCTGTCTCAGTGGCAACGTAGTCCCCCGGGCGCCGGCATCCGCCGGCGGCCAGGCAGCACAGGCCCACACGGAGAATCATCCATGGATCAGAACCCCTACGGCTCCGGCAGCACCGGTGGAACCGGCGGCACGGGCGGACCGGCCGGCGGCTCGGGCGAGCCCATCGGGCACAGCAGCGGCATCACGGGCGGCTCCGGCGGCACGGTGAACCCCATTTCCGGCTCGGAAGCGGCGGCGGAACTGGGCGGCCACGCCATCCCCGCCGGCCGCACCGACGGCGGCCCCGGCATGGGCTCCGGTAACGCGTCCGGTTCTGCGGAAACCGGCTCGGCGGGCTCTGCCGGGTACGGTGGATCGACCGGATCGACGGGCTCCGCTGGATCGGCGGGTTCGACCGGATCGACGGGTGGCGGGCACGATCCGTTCGGCGAGATCAACGCCAAGCTGGAGTCGCTGTTCGGCGATCTGCGGCCCAAGATCAAGCAGGCGTTCCAAGAGCTGGAGACGCGGGTGGATGGCGCGGTGGAGCAGTTCAAGCCGACCATTCAGGACGCGCGCGACCGGGCCCGTCCGCGGGTGGACGAGTTCATCGCCGACGTGCAGCCGCGCATCGACGGGCTGCTTACGCGCATTCAGGGCGCGCTGGACGGCCTGCGGCGCGAGTTCGACGAGCGGGCGGAGCGCACCGAGGCGCGCCACGCCAGCGCGGCCGGCGGTTCCGGCTCGCCGTCGCCGTCGTCCACCAGCACCACGCCGGGCGCCACGGGCACCACCGGCGCGCACAACACGCCGGCGGCCTCCAGCGGCCTGTCGCCGGACGTGGGCACGGCCGGCACCGCGTCCACCGATCCGCTCGCGGGCTCCGCGTTCGGCTCCGGCGCGGGCTCTTCGGGATTGGGATCCACGGGCGGCGGATCGGGCCTCGGCTCGGCCGGCACGGGCTCGGCGGGAACCGGCTCCTCGGGATTCGGATCGACGGGATCGTCCGGACTGGGATCCACGGGCGCGGGATCGACGGGGAGCAGCGTTCCCGGGGCCAGCGGCACCACGTGGCCCAAGATGACGGAAGACACCAAGCCGGCCGATCCGCCGACCGAGCACGGCGGCGGCTCGCGCCAGGGTGATCCTCCGGGCTTCTGACCGCACCGGATGAGATAGAAGCGGGGCCCGGCGACCATCGCCGGGCCCCGCTCCGTTTCTCACCCGACGCTCTGTGGACTTGCGAGGGATGCCGGGAAGACCCGGCCCTCACCAGCCTCGGCCGTCGACCCCGGCCATTCGATCTTCACGCCACAAGGCGTCATCCTGAGTCTCAGGATGACGCCTTTCGGCGTACCGGCAACTACAGGTGGTGGACGCGTTTGTCGTGCGCTCGACCGCGAGGGCGGCGAAACCATTGGGACTGCCCTCTACCGCGAGCGGCTTCCAGCCTTGAAGGATTCAACAGTTCGCGATCCCGTCCCGCAGTTCCCCCGCGACCCCCGCGAACCCCCGCGACCCCCGCGTGAGGGCAGTTTCCGAGTTTTCCGCGTGCCGGCACTCGCCGCATCGCCCGGATGAGGGCAGTTGCCGTTCATCATCCAATTCTCATCGAAAAACCGCGCATACGGGAAAGCCCAGCCTCGCGCGGCTGAAACTCCGCCGCTAGCTTTCCCGTTCACCTCCGCACGGCTTCTCTGCCATCCGGCCACTCGCCCCTCCCCTCCGCATCACTGAAACGGACGCATGTCCCTGATTTCGGTACGCGACCTCACGCACACCTACCCGGGCGGCGTGACCGCGCTGAACGGCCTTTCGCTGGAGCTGGAGCCCGGAATCATCGGGTTCGTGGGCGCCAACGGGGCCGGCAAGAGCACCCTGATCAAGACTCTGCTGGGCCTGCTGCACCCCACGCGCGGCGACGTGCGCGTGTTCGACATGGACACCCGCACGCGGGGGATTGAAATCCGCCAGCTGGTGGGCTACATGCCCGAGCACGACTGCCTTCCGCCGGACATGACGGCCACGGACTTCGTGTCGCACATGGGCCGGCTGAGCGGGCTGCCCAAGGCCGCCGCGCGCGAGCGCACCGCCGAGATGCTGCGCCACGTGGGGCTGTACGAAGAGCGCTACCGGCTCATCGGCGGCTACAGCACGGGGATGAAGCAGCGCGTGAAGCTGGCCCAGTCGCTGGTCCACGATCCGCGCCTGCTGCTGCTGGACGAGCCCACCAACGGCCTGGACCCCGCCGGCCGCGACGAGATGCTGGAGCTCATCCGCCGCACCGGCAGGGAGTTCGGCATCGCGGTGATGGTGAGCTCGCACCTGCTGGGGGAGATCGAGCGCGTCTGCGAATACCTGGTGGCCATCGACGGCGGCCATCTGAAGAGCGCCGCCCCGCTGCACTCCTTTACCGGCTCGCAGCACCTGCTGGCGGTGGAGGTGGACGAGGGGACGGAGGCGCTGCTGGCGTACCTGGCCCGCGCCGGCGTGGAAGCCCGCACCGAGGGCGCGCTCGTTCTGCTGCCGTTGGCCGACGACCGCCCGTACGACGCCGTCCGCGACGGCGCGGCCGAGCTGGGACTGTCGCTGGTGCGCATGGAGCGCCGCCGCCACAGCCTTCAGGAGCTGTTCCGCCCCGCATCGCCCACCCCCACCGCACAGGAGGCGCATGCCGCTCGCGCCTGACGCCGTCGCCGGCACCATCTACGACATCGGGTACCGCAACTACCAGGGCGCGCGGCTGGGGCGGGGCTACGCTTTTCGCACGCTGTACACGCACTCGCTGCGCACCGCCTTCGGGCTGGGGCGCGGCATCAAGTCGCTGTGGATTCCCTGGTTTCTGTTCGCGGTCATCAACTTTCCCGCCGCGCTGCAGGTGGCCGTGGGCGCCACGCTGGGCGAGGGCGTAAAGCTGATCGAGTACCACAACTACTTCGGATGGGTGGGCGTGAGCGTGGCGCTCTTCTGCGCGGCGCAGGCCCCGGAACTGGTGAGCCGCGACCAGCACAACCGCGTGCTCCCGCTCTACTTCTCCCGCGCGCTGCGCACCAGCGACTACGCGCTCGCCAAGCTGGCCGCCATGGCCACGGCGGTGTTCATCCTGTCGTTCACGCCGCTGTTCATCATCCTCATCGGCCGGTTCGGAATGGCGACGGACTTCGGCGCGGCGGTGCGGGCGGAGTCCGGCAACTTTCTCCCAATCCTGGGCGCGGGGCTGGTGGCCGCGGCGGTGCTGGGCACGCTGTCGCTCGCGCTTTCGTCGCTGGTGTCGCGCCGGGGAATCGCCAGCGCCATGGTGCTGGGGCTGTACCTGGTGACGTTCGCCATCGCGGGGATCCTGTCGGAGCTGGAGGCGCGGGCGTCGGACTACGGGCTGCTGCTGAACCCGGTGTTCGTGGTGCAGGGCGCCATTCTGGAGCTGTTCGGCAAGGAGGCCGGGCGCGGCAACCCGATCGCGCAGGCACACCTTCCCTCCGGCGTGTACCTGGGCACCGTGGCTGGGATCGCCGTCCTGTTCACCAGCATCCTGCTGTACCGCTACTCGAGGATCCGCACATGAGCGTGGGATTGTTGGAAGCCGCCGCGCCCGCCGCGCCGGCGTCGTCCGCCACCGCGGTGGAGCTGCGCAACGTGTCGCGCTGGTACGGCAACGTGGTGGCGGTCAACGACATCAGCTTCAGCCTGGGCGCGGGGATCACCGGGCTGCTGGGGCCCAACGGCGCCGGCAAGAGCACCATCCTGCACATGATAGCGGGCTTTCTGGCGCCGTCCGCGGGCGAGGTGCGCGTGGCGGGGATGACGGCGTGGAAGAACCCCGAGGTGTACCGCCACGTGGGGCTGGTGCCCGAGCGCGAGGCCGTGTACCCGTTTCTGACCGCGTACGAGTTCGCGCGGATGAACGCGCGGCTGCACGGCCTGCCCGACGCGGACGCGGCGGCGGAGCGCGCGGTGGACACGGTGGACCTGCGCGGGGCCATGCACCGCCGCATCGGGGGATACAGCAAGGGAATGCGGCAGCGCGCCAAGATCGCCGGCGCGCTGGTGCACGACCCGCGCATTCTGCTGCTGGACGAGCCGTTCAACGGAATGGACCCCGCCCAGCGCATGCAGATGATGTCGCTGCTCAAGCGCCTGGCCGACGAGGGGCGGACCATCCTGATCTCCTCGCACATCCTGGAGGAGCTGGACCAGCTGGCCAACAACGTCCTGGTGGTGGTGGCCGGACGCTTGGCCGCGTCGGGCCACTTCCGCGAGATCCGCCGGCTGATGACGGACCGGCCGCACACCTACACGCTCAGCAGCAGCGACGACCGCCGTCTGGCCGCCGCGCTGATGGCGGAGCCCTCGGTGCAGGGGCTGGAGCTGGGCGAGGTGCTCACCGTGCGCGCGGGGGACCGCGGCTCGTTCGCGCTGGCGCTGCCGCGGGTGGCGCGCGCGGCGGGGGTGACGCTGTACGAACTGCGCCCCACGGACGAATCGCTGGAAAGCGTCTTCAGCTACCTGGTAAAGCGATGAACCTTTCGATTGAACGCACGCTGGCCGCCGTGGCCTTCCGCCAGTTCACGGGGAACCGCAAGGCGCTGTGGGTAGTGCTGCTGGCGTGGCTTCCGGTGGGGATGGCGCTGCTGGCCCGCGCCTTCAGCGCCGGCACCCCCGACGAGCGGATGAAGGACACGCTGGAGTTCTACCAGAGCCTGATCATTCCCGTGCTGCTGCCGCTGGCCGCGCTGGTGATCGGCACGTCGGTGTTCGGGGGGGAGATTGAGGACGGCACGGTGACGTACGTGCTGGGCAAGCCCATCGCGCGGTGGCGCATCGTGCTGACGCGCGTGCTGGCGGCGGGGGTGGCCACGGCCGCCGTCATCCTTCCGCCCACGATCGCCACGGGGCTGGTGATGCTGGGCCGGCTGGACCACACCAACGTGGTGTGGGGCTTTACCTGCGCCATCGCGGCGGGCGGGGTGCTGTACTGCGCGCTGTTCGTGGCGCTGAGCCTGCGCACGCGGCGGGCGCTGGTGGCGGGGCTGCTGTACGTGATCATGTGGGAGGGCACGCTGGGCGGATTGTTCGCCGGGACGCGGGCGCTGAGTATTCGCCAGTACACGCTGGCGATGGCGGACGCGATCGCCACGGTGCGCGGAAGCTTCTTTACGGCGCCGCTTCCCGGGCAGACGGCGCTGATCATGGGGGCGATCGTGGTGATCGCGATCGCGGTGTACAGCGTACGCTCGCTGCAGCGGTTCGAGATCGGCGAAGCCGCGTAGGGAGATGGATGGATGAAGACGGGCGCGGGCAACCGCGCCCGTTCTTTTGTTGGGGCGGGATCGCGGGGCTGGGGCAGATGAGCTGGGGCGACTGAAGTCGCGGCAACAACGGCGCGAAGTCCGCCTGCGCGGACTGGGGGGGGACGCCTCGGTGCGAGGCGGCGGCGTCCGGCGCGTCCGCCATCCAGGAGCGAATGAATTCGCCGCTGGAAAAGCACGAAGTCCGCCTTCGCGGACTGGGGCGGCGGCACTGGCGCGCGAGGGACGGTCGGCTCGCGCGGACAGGTCAGCGCCGGGCACGCGCGGGGGAGGCTCGCAGCTCCGGCCACCGTTCTCCCAGTGTGGTCAGCGCCAGAATGGCCGCTGATCCCATCCGGCCGGGATACCCATGGGCGCAAGGGGGACAGATGGATAGCGCGACAGCAGCCGGATCAGCCTGCGCTTCCAGTCGGAATCGGGATCGACCATCCCGACCAGTGCGGCGAGCGCCACCAGACGTGCGTACAGGTGATCCGTCGGCGTCTGCTCGGAACGCAGCCTTGTCGCGGCGAGGGGCTGATCCACGTGCATCGGCGCGTTCCACAGGCGGCCGTGATGGGCGCACAGGTTCCGTACCAGACTGATGGACCGGAACCACGACGAGAGCACCTTTTCATCAAAGCCGAAGCGGAGGGCGATCGCCTTTCTATGTCCGACGGCCAGGCCGGAAAACAGGCGCGAGAGTACCCCGAACGTACTCGCTTCCATCATCGACCAGACGGGCGGATGTTCGGGCGTGTGGTATCGCCGGCGGTAGTGCCTTGCGGTCAGGTGCCGGTCTTCCCTCCTGGCCGTTTGATAGAAATCCACAAAGGCGTCGATCCGGTCGAAGTGCGTCGGCTCCAGGTAGAAGTGGGGACCGGCGGGAACCGACACCTGGCTGGCGACCGCCGCGCGAAGGGCTACCTCGATCCGCTCGACGGCGTCCAGGCACAGAAGCCGGAGTTCGCGGTCAAAGTCGTAGAGCGCGAGCACGTCCTCGAACGTCGTGCCCGCGATGAACCGCCGCACGCCCGAGACCGGATCCTCCATCTGGAACGGCCGCATGTAGACGAGCAGCCGGAAGTACCCCACGTACTCCAGCGCGTGGAGCGCATTGAGCGGGTGGGGTACGGCGAGCCCGCGGGACGCCAGGTGGGCCAGCAGATCCGGCGGGGAAAGCGCGGGTTTGGTGTAGGCGGCCTTTGTGGTGGACACGGCGATCAGGCGCACATGCCGGAAAAGAAAAAGCCCCCTGGTGCGCGTCCGCGGAGCATGGCTGCTCCGCGTCTAGGCGTGGGGGCTATTGTCGACACCAGTCTAGCCGACCGGGGGATCTCCGTCAAGCCCCAATCTGGACACCTTTCCGCTTCGACAGGCCAGTAATCACTTGGTTTTGCTCATCTCAGGCGCAAAAAGAAACGGCCGGAGCCCGTGGGGGCTCCGGCCGTCGTTGCGCTGAGGTCCAGACCGCCGCGGGGCAGCGCGGCGGCGAGGAGTTCGGCTTAGCGGTGCGCGATGGGGTCCGGGCTGCCGTCCGGATCGCAGGTGGCCGTGCCATCGCCACGCACCGCGCCCAGAAGCAGGATGCCTGCCACGTGCGGCGCGGCCATGCTGGTGCCGCTCATGGTGGTGGTTCCGCCGCCCTTGCGGGTGCTCAGAATGCTCACGCCCGGCGCGGCAAAGTCCACCGGCGGGTTGCCGAAGTTGCTGAACGAAGCCATGCACCCGTTGCTGGCGATGGCCGAAATGGTGTAGATGTTGTTTCCGTTCACCCGCGCCGGCGTGAAGTTGGCGGCGTTCTGCCCGTCGTTGCCCGCGGCCAGCACCATGCGGATTCCCTTGGCCGCCACGTCCTGCACGGCCTTTTCCAGCGTGGCGTTGGTGCCGCTTCCGCCCAGGCTCAGGTTGGCCACGTCACCCGAGGCGCCGTTGGCCGCCACATAGTTGATGCCGTCGATGATGCCCGCGTAGCTGCCGCTGCCGCTGTTGCCCAGCACGCGTACCGAGCACACGTACGCGTTGGCCGCCACGCCCACCACGTCCTGCCCGTTGTTCCTGGCCGCGATGGTGCCCGCCACGTGCGTGCCGTGCCCGTTGCCGTCCGCCGGGCTGGTGCCCGCGAAGTACGTGTGGCAGGCGCGGCTGGTGTTGAGGTCCGCGTGGTTCAGGTCAATGCCGGTATCCAGGATCCACGCCGTCTTGCCGGTGCCGTCGCCAGCGCCGCCCACGCGGGTGATGCCCCAGGGCGTGGTCTGCGTGGTGCCGCCGCCGGTGGAGGGCTTGCCCTGCCCTTCCACGGGAAGGCGCAGCGTGACCACGTAGTCCTTTTCCACGATCTCCACCCGCGGGTCCGCCGCGATCCGCGCCAGGCGCGCCTCCGGAATCACCGCCGAAAAGCCGCGTGCCGCGTGGTGCCGCACCGAGCGCACCGCCAGGCCGTTGCCGTGAGCCAGTTCGCCGGTGGCGGCGTCCACGTCCACGCCCGGCTTGAAGGTCACCACGTACAGCGGCGCGTTGTCGGAGCGGGAAAGCGCGGCGTCGGACGGCGTGGCGAGCTGCGCATCCTGGCAGGCCCCCACCGCGAGGGCGGCGGCAAAGGCGGCGAAGGGGAGGGAGCGGCGCATGAAGATCTCCTGGTAACGCGGAAGGAAGATTCGGGCGGCCCGCCAGATGTGCGGAGCGGCCCGGTTGGGCAGTGCCGTCAATCCAAGGCAAGCGCGGGACCCATCCGGAGCGGGATCGCAAACTACCTTTTCGCAACGGTTTGCGGATAAACGTCCGGTTCAGGGTGTCCGGCGGGTGCACCGGAATGGTGCAGGACAGCCCGCTTCGGTGCATCCGTCGCAGCGGTGATGTGCGGATCGGTGCACCCGCATCCTGGCGGCCGGGCGGCCCCCGCCGACCCTGCGGCGCGTTTTTTTCACCACGGGCGGCGTCCTTTCCCGGACGCCGTGGCGGCGCCATATTGCCCGCCCCGTCCGTTTCCCAGTCCTGCCGCGCGTGGAAGCCCACACTCAAGCACCGGACGCACCGCCCGTAGACGCGCCGCAGGGATCTCCGTCCCGGGCGTCGGTTCTGCTCCGCTGGCTTTCTCCGCTGGCGGGGCTGGCCCTGTTTGCCGCCGCCGTGTGGGTGCTGCACAAGGCTCTGCAGGACGTGAGCTACCGCGAGGTCCGGCAGACCATGCACGCGCTGCCCGGGTCGGCGCTGTGGATGGCGATGGGCTTTACCACCATCAACTACTGCATTCTCTGCTGCTTTGACCTGCTGGCCTTTCTGTACGTGGGGCGCAGGCCCAACTGGAAGGTGGCGGTCACCTCGTTCGTGGGGTACGCGGTGGCGAACAACGTGGGGTTCGCCATCATCTCCGGCACCTCTGTCCGCTACCGCTTCTACTCGCGGTGGGGGCTGACGGCGGACGAGATCTCGCGCATCGTCGTCTTCTACAGCGGCACGTTCTGGCTGGGCTTTCTGGTGCTGTCCGGATACAGCATGGCGCTGGATCCGCCGCCGGGAATGAGCGCGCTGCTCCCCTCCGCGCTGGTGTCGCTCATCGGGTGGTCGCTCATCGGGATCGGGGTGCTGTACATCTCCGTGGCGGTGCTGCGGCGCAAGCCGGTGCGGGTGTGGCGGTGGACCATTCCCGTGCCGCCGCCGCGCATCGTCGTCCTGCAGTTCATGCTGTCGACGGTGGACTGGACGCTGGCGGGCGCCGGCTTCTACGTCCTGCTGCCGCGCACGGAGCTGACCTTCGGCGTGCTGCTGGGCGCCTTCATGGCCGCGCAGCTGGTGGGGCTCATCAGCCACGTGCCCGGCGGCGTGGGGGTGTTCGAGGGGACGATGATCATCCTCCTGGGCCCGTACCTTACGCCCAGCCAGATCATCTCCTCGCTCGTCGTCTACCGTCTCATCTACTACATCGCGCCGCTGTCGGTGGCGCTGGTGATTCTGGTGGCGGACGAGGTGCGCCTGCGCCGCCAGCAGTTCGCGCGGTTCGGCACCTGGTTCGGCAACGTTTCGCAGCAGCTGGCGCCGCGGGTGCTGGCCATGTTCATGTTCCTGGGCGGCGCGCTGCTCCTCGTTTCCGGCGCCACGCCCACCGAGGCGCACCGGCTGCGGTGGATTGACCATCACCTGCCGCTGGTGCTGGTGGAGGCGGGCTACCTGATCGGCAGCGTGGCGGGCGTGGGACTGCTGATCGTGAGCAACGGCGTGGCGCGCCGGCTGGACATGGCGTACTACCTGGGCGTGGTGATGCTGGCCGCGGGGATCGGCGCGTCGCTGCTGAAGGGCGCGGACTACGAGGAAGCCGCGATGCTGGCCGGCGTCCTCGTCGCCCTGGCCGCCAGCCGCCCCGCCTTTGACCGTCGCACGGGCTTCTTTGCCGCCAAGTTCTCCCCCGGATGGGTGTTCGGACTCGTCGCCGTGGTGGGCGCGGCGGTGTGGCTGGGCTTCTTTGCCTTCAAGCACGTGGAGTACAGCGACGAGCTGTGGTGGCGGTTCGCGCTGAACCAGGACGCTCCGCGCGCGCTGCGGGCCACCATGCTGGCCATCGTTCTGATGCTGGCGTTCGGCGTGCTCCGCCTCCTCAAGCCCGCCCCCGCCGGCATCCTGCTGCCGTCGGACGAGGACCTGCAGAACGCGTCGCGGCTCATCCAGTCGCAGTCGTCCACCGTCCCCTACCTCGTGTATCTGCGGGACAAGACGGTGATGTTCAGCGATGACGGGCAGGCGTTTCTGATGTACGCGGTGCAGGGCGGCACCTGGGTGGCCATGGGCGATCCGGTGGGCGACCCGCGCTCCTTTCCCGATCTCATCCGCCGCTTCTTTGAGCGGTGCGACGACTACGGCGGCGTTCCCGTCTTCTACCAGGTGGGGAAGGAAAGGCTGCACCAGTACGCGGACTTCGGGCTCACCTTCGCCAAGCTGGGCGAAGAGGCGTTCGTGGATCTGCCGTCGTTCCACATGGACGGCGCGGAGCGCAAGCCGTTCCGCCTGGTGCTGAACCGCTTTGCCAAGGCGGGATTGACCTTCCGCATCGCCCCCGCGGAAGAGGTGCCGGCGCTGCTGCCCCGGCTGCGCGAAGTGTCTGACGAGTGGCTGCGGGGGAAGCGCTCGGCGGAAAAGGGATTTTCGCTGGGATTTTTTTCGCCGGAGTACGCGCGGCGCTTTCCCGTGGCGCTGGTGGAGCAGGACGGGCGGCTGGTGGCCTTTGCCACCGTGTGGCCGGGGCCGGACCGGGCGGAGCTTTCGGTGGATCTGATGCGCTACCGGACGGACGCGCCGCGCAACGTGATGGAGGCGCTGCTTCTGCACCTGATGCTGTGGGGGCGGGACGAGGGCTACCGCCGCTTCAACCTGGGGATGGCGCCGCTGTCCGGGCTGGAGGTGTCGGCGGTGGCGCCGGCGTGGACGCGCATCGGCAACTTCCTGTTTCAGCGGGGCGAGGCGCTGTACAACTTTCAGGGGCTGCGCACCTACAAGGAGAAGTTCCACCCGGCGTGGGAGCCGCGCTACCTGGCGTACCCCGGCGGGCTGGCGCTGCCCCGGGTGACGGCGGATGTGTCGGCGCTGATCGCGGGCGGCTACCGGGGCATCTTTCGCCGCGGGCGGCCCGGTTGAGGCGCGGGGTGCGGATCGCCGCCTCGCTGCTGGCCGTTGCGGCCGCGGCGGGGCTGGCGGCGGCGTGCAGCCGCGTGCGCATTCCGCCGGTGCCGGGCGCTGTGTCCACGCGGGCGCGCTCGCTTCCGCTGGCGGAGCTGCCGGTGGCGGATGACACGGGGCGCGTGTTCGCCATCGTGCTCACCGGCGACGGGCCCACGGGCGGGCTGGGGCGGCGCATCGGGCGGGAGCTGCAGGGGGAGGGCGTGCCCTCGGCCGTGTGGCACTCACTGCGCTACTACTGGCGCCCCAAGACGCCGGAGCAGACGGCGCGCGACCTGGACCTGGCCATCCGCCACTACGCCGCGCGCTGGGGGCGCGAAAAGGTTCTGCTGGTGGGCTACAGCATGGGCGCGGACGTACTTCCGTTCCAGATCAACCGCCTGCCGCCGGACACGCGGGCGCGCATCGCCGGGGTGGCGCTGATCGCCATGGCGCACGACGCGGTGTTCGAGTTCCGGCTGGAGCAGTGGTGGGGCACCAGCGGCGCGCCCAGCCGGGCCACGCGTCCGGAGGTGGAGCGGCTGGGCGACCTGCGCGTGCTGTGCATCTGGGCGCGGGGGGACGACAAGGCCGCGTGCCCGGCCATGCGCACCGCGCCCATGACGGAGGTGATGCTGCGCGGCGGGCACCACTTCAAGGGCGATGAGGCGCGGCTGATGGCGGTGCTGCGGGGCCTGGCGGCCGAGGCGGCGGCCGACTCCGCCCGCTGACCGCGCACGGCGCTTGCGATGGACGCGGGTGCGCCGCCCGGGCTCTGGGCGGATGATCGACACCTGGTACGGAGGAATCGTCCATGAAGAAGTTTCTGGTGCTCGCGGCATCGCTGATGCTTGCCGCGTCCCCCGCCGCCGCGCAGCAGTCCGTTTCGGACGCGGCGCCCGCGGTCTCGGCCCCCGTCACCACCTCGGCGGCCACCGTGGACGCGCAGCTGTTCCCCTCGCGCGACCAGGTTCGCCAGCAGGTGGCCGCGGCCGAGGCCAAGCACGCCGATGCTCCTCCGGGAAGCACGAGCTGGTGGTACACGGTGGCCGCGGTTGCGGTGGGCGTGATCATCGCGCTGCTGCTGCTGGACTGAGATAGAACAGAAGTGCTCAGTGCCGAAGTGCCCGGTGCCCAGTGAGGGCGCCGGGCACTTTTTGCGGGACGGACGGGGCCCTTCGCCGTGCAGACCTCCGCCCGGAGAGGGGAGGATTCGTACCGGGAATCGGGGCTTCCTGAGGGCGAAGCGTACGGCGGAATTATGAGAGTGCCCGGCCCCCGCGCGGGAACCGGGCACTTGTCCCTGAGCACTTGATCCTGAGCCCTTCTTTTCTTCCCTACTGCCGTACCGTCTGCCCCTTCACCGGCATCCCCACCTCCACCCGCTGGCCGTCCGCCGTGTAGCCGCGAAAGAGGGCGGGAAGCCCCTCCGCCTGGCCAAAGACGGGGCCGTCCTGGAGCTGGTAGTGCAGGTGCGGCTCGCTGGTGTTGCCGCTGTTGCCGCACTCGCCCAGCTTCTGCCCCGCGCGCACGCGGTCGCCCGGGCGTACGGCCACGCTTCCCGGCCGCAGGTGCGCCAGCATGCTGAACTCCGAATTCCCGTGATCCACGATGATGTGGTTTCCCGCGGGGTTGGCGCGGTTGGTGGTGCCGATCTGCTGGTCGGGGAAGCTGTCGACGGCCGTAACGACCGTACCGTCCGCGGGAGACAGGATGGGCTGGCCGTAGCAGTAATACTGGGCAAGCTGTTTTCCGTCACCCGTGTGCGAACTGCCGTCGCGCCGGATGATGATGTCGGACGCGAAGCGCTGGATGTTGGTCATTGCGTGATAGTTCTGCTCCAGCGTGCGCCCGCCCCAGAACACGTACCACTCGCCGTCGAACGGAAGCCGCAGCGGCGTCTTGGTCTGGTAGTCCATGAAGCGGCTGGGCGCGGCCTCGCGGCGCGGCTGCACGCTGAAGCCGTGGATGAGCCCCGCCGAATCGGTGGCGAAGATGATCTCCACCGGCACCTGCACGCGGCTGAAGCGCGCGGTGCGGCGGTAGACGAACGCCTGCGGCGGCCCGGGCACCATCTCCTCCGCCACGACTTCCGTTTCGTCGCCGATCTGCCCGCCCATCTGGGTGCGGAACGCGGCGAACTGCTCCGCCGTGCCCACCCGCTCGCGCATCTGCGGCGCCAGACGGGCGTAGAGGCTGTCCATGTGCGAGGCGTACAGCATTCGCGTATACTTGCGGCCCGTCTGCATGCGCAGGGTGTCGGGCTGCTGCGCGGCGGCGGGCGCGCCCCACAGCAGGGCGGCGGCCAGCGCGGCGAAGACGGATCGAGAGCGGGAAGGCATCTTGCTTTCGTGCTGATGTGATGTGGTCTGCATCCGGCGGACGGCTCTGACCCCGGGGACACTGACAATGGTTGCACCTGAGTCCCCGGCGGGGCAAGACGCCCCGGCCTCCGCGCGCGGGCTGATGCGCGGAAACGTACTCTGGCTGAGCGTGACGTCGTTCCTGAACGACGCCGCCAGCGAGATGATCTATCCCCTGCTCCCGCTGTTCCTTACGGGGACGCTGGGGGTGGGCGCCGCGTTCGTGGGCGTGGTGGAGGGCGTGGCGGAAAGCGCGTCCAGCCTCATGAAGCTGGCCAGCGGGTGGCTGGCGGACCGCACCGGACGGCGCAAGCGGCCCACGGCCGTGGGCTACGGAATCGCGGCGCTGGGCCGGCCGCTGATTTCCGTGGCGACGCTGGGATGGCACGTGCTGGCGGTGCGCATCGCGGACCGCGTGGGCAAGGGGATCCGCACGGCGCCGCGGGACGCGCTGCTGGCGGAATCCGTACCGGCGGAGCAGCGCGGCGCGGCGTTCGGGCTCCATCGTGCGGCGGACCACTCCGGCGCCGTGGCCGGCCCACTGATCGCCTCGGCGCTGCTGCTGGTGTATCCCGGCGACCTGCGGACGGTGTTCGCCTGGGCGCTCGTTCCCGGCCTGCTGACGCTGGGCGCGGTGCTGTGGAAGGTGCGCGAAACGGCCCCCGCGCGCCCGGCCGGCCCGCTGGCCGCGCCCGCGCCCCTGCCCCGCCTGCGCGACCTGGGGCCCGTGCTGCCGCGCTATCTGGCCGTGCTGGCGCTGTTTACGCTGGGCAATGCCTCGGACGCGTTTCTGCTGCTGCGCGCGCAGGATGCCGGCGTGGCTATCGCGGCGATCCCGCTTCTGTGGGCTGCGCTGCACGTGAGCAAGGCGCTGTTCAGCGTGTGGGGCGGGCGGCTCAGCGACCGGTGGGGCGCGCGGCGCAGCATCATCGCGGGGTGGATGGTGTACGCGGCCGTCTACGCGGGCTTCGCCTGGGCGGGCGCGCAGTGGCAGGTGTGGGCGCTGTTCCTGGTGTACGGCCTGTTCTTTGGATTGACGGAAGCGCCGGAAAAGGCGCTGGTGGCGGGGTTGGCGCCGGACGGGCTGCGGGGAAGCGCGTTCGGCGCGTACCACGCGGCCATCGGGATCGCGGCGCTGCCGGCCAGCGTCCTGTTCGGCGCGCTCTGGCAGACGTACGATGCAAGGACGGCGTTTCTGGCCGGCGCCGGGTTTGCGCTCGCGGCCGCGCTTCTGCTCCCGCTCGTCCTTCCCGCGGACCGCATCCCCGCCCGCGCGTGAGCACCGCCCCGGGGTGAAGAATCAGGCGGGCGAACCCGTATCGGTCATCGATGGATCAAAGGGACGGAGACTTCTGATGACGGTCATCTACCGGACGGGACGGACGCGGCTGGTGCTGCTGCGCGCGGTGATGGTGTTGAGCCTGATCAGCGGCGCGGCGCTCTTGTATGGGGGATGGGAGGCGCTGAACCGCTACGGCGTGCATCCCTCCGAAGGCGGCGAACTTGCCCCGCTGCCGGTAAGGATTGCGCTGGGCGGCGGAATGCTGGCCGCGGGCGTCCTCATCATCTGCGGCATCGTGCTGTACATGCACGCGTGCTACGTCACGAAGATCGAGCAGGCGGACGAGGGCGGTGACGTGACGATCACCCTCTGGGGCGCCCTGGTGCCGGTGAGCTTCACGGTTCCCGCCGCGGACGTCACGCTCGGCGGGTATGAAGACGGGACCCCGGGGCCGGGGGTGACGACGGGTTCGGCGCCCTGGTACAAGGTGCGCATCAACGGCCGCCGCATGCCGCTAATCGTGGACGTGCGGGGCGAGTTCGCGCAGCCGGAACGCTTCGATGCGCTGCTTTCCCTTCGCGACAGCCCCTCTGAAACGCGGTTGACCCGCGACACTGGCCCGCGGCGGATCCGTCGGCCGCAGGGCTGAACGCTCCCAACGACATCGCCATCCATCCACGGCACATGCACGCTGAACCTGCCCGCGCGCCCCGGACGGCGCTTTCGCTGTTGACCGGCCTGGCGCTCGCGCTGCCGTTCGTGGCGCTCTTCATTCTGCACCGCGACGGCGCGTACGATCTGCTGACGCTGATTCTGGCGTTCACCGGCGGCATCTACGGCGGCGCGGCGGTGCGCACGGGAGCCACGCGCGCACGGGCCGCCACCGAGTTCGGCGTGGGCGCGGTGATGCTGGTGGTAGCCGCCCTGAGCCTGTGGTGGTCGCCCATCTGGCTGGCGGCGGGATTTGCCGCGCACGCCGCGTGGGACCCGGTGCATCACTTTCGCGGCGGCGCGCCCGGCGTGCACCGCGGATTCCCCGGCTTCTGCGCCGCCTTTGACCTCGCCGTGGCGGCAATGGTGATCTACTTCACCTGATGGACGACTGCCGGGCGGCCGAGGACGGACTTCGCCCGTTTCCTCCGCCCGGCTCCACCAACCCCTTCCCGCCGTCGCCCGTTCCGTCCCCGCGACCTCCGCGACCCCCGCGGCCTCCGCGTGAGATGCGGTTTTTCACAGACCGCGCATCACGAGGACCGGGGCGACGCGCGAAAGTCCGCCGCCGCCCCCGCGCACCCGCGTCCTCCGCGTGAAACGGTGTTGTCAGCTCGCGGAGCGGATGCGGTACACGGTTCCGCTCTGCACCACGACATACAGTTCCCCGCGCGAATCCTCGCCGAACGAGGTGATGTTGCCGATCCCTTCCAGCCACGTGCGGCGATCCGTCGCCTGCCCATCGGCGTAGCGGAAGCCGCGGATCCACCCCTCGCAGAAATCCGCGTACAGGTAGTGTCCGCGCAGCCCGGCGATGTCCTGCCCGCGATACACGAATCCGCCGGTGATCGAACAGCCGTCGTCGTGCGTGTACTCCAGCACGGGAAGCGTCAGCCCGTCGCGCCGGCAGCCGGTGGCGGGCTCAAAGCAGCCGGAGCCCTCCATCTCGTCCCATCCGTAGTTCACGCCGGGCTGGGTGGAGGGAACGACGTTCACCTCCTCCAGCCGGTTCTGCCCCACGTCGGCCACCAGCAGCGTGCCGGCGACACGATCCCACGAAAACCGCCACGGGTTGCGCAGTCCCAGCGCCCAGATCTCGCGGCGCGCATCGGTGCGCCCGGCGTACGGGTTGGTGGCGGGAATGGCGTAGGGCTGCGCGCCGTCCACGTCCAGCCGCAGCATCTTGCCCAGCAGATTCCGCACGTCCTGCGCGGCTTCCTGCGGATCGCCCGCGCCGCCGCCGTCGCCCATCCCCACGTACAGCAGCCCGTCCGGCCCGAACGCCACCAGCCCGCCGTTGTGGTTGGATGCGGGCTGCGCGATGGTGACGACCAGCGACGCCGACGCGGGATCCGCACGGTTGCGGTCAGCGCTGACGTGATAGCGCTCGATGCGCGTGTCGCCGCTGCGGTCCGTGTAGTTGACGTACAGAAAGCCGTTCTGCGCGTATCGCGGATGGAACGCGACGCTCAGCAGGCCGCGCTCGCCGCTGCTGCTCACGCGGCTGGAAAGATCCAGAAAGGGCGTGGAAACAAGCTGTCCGTTCTCCACGATGCGGATGCGCCCGGGCTGCTCCACGATGAACAGCCGCGCATCGCCCGCCGGCGCGGTGACGTGCACGGGGGACTGCAGCCCGGCGGCGACCGCCTCCAGCCGGATGGCGGTTTCGCCCGCGGGCGGCGTGGGCCCGTCGTCCGATCCGGAGCACGCGGCGGCCAGGATGAGCAGGGGCAACAGGATACGCGGCGTCATGATTCATCCTCCGGATCAGGGGGCAGGTCCTCGTCGTCGTGCAGCAGATCGCGCGCCTCCTGCTCGCGATGCCAGGGAACGCGCACGCGGACGCCGAACTGCGTGGGGCCCTGGTAGCCGAGCCCGAAGATGGCGACGTTCTGCCCGCCTTCCACGTTGGCGGGAATGCCGGCTTCGCGCAGCGTTTCGGCGGCGAAGTCGGCCTGCCAGATGGAGCCGTAGGACGCGACGACGACCCAGGGCTGCTGCGATTCGTCTGGCATGCCTGCGCCGGGAGATGGGTGATCGAGGGCCACACGCATGCTAACGCGCGGCCCGGGATGCGTCAAAAGGAGTGTGATTGGACGGCGTACCCGGGCGGGCGCGATGCGGGTCCACTCCTGCATGGCCGGTGACGCGCGGACAGCGTGACAGCGCGTATTCCGAGGATCTTGCCCCGGCGTGCGAACGGGCGTGCATCACGCGACGTTGGCTCGCGCGGGTGGTAGATCCTTCGTCGGCGCCAATGTCAGGCGCGCCGGATACGCCGTCCGGCGCCTCCTCAGGATGACATCGTGTGGGGGCTACAATGTCGCTGGACGACCCCCAAATCATGTCATCCTGAGGGAGCGTTCACCGCATTTTCAGCCACACCGGACTGCGCGCGACCGAAGGATCTCTTGTGCGGCGAGCCAACCGTGAGACGCGCATCGCAGTGGCCGCCACTGGCGCAAAAGGATGAGGCCGCGCCTGAGGCCGATCCGCCGCCACTCCTTCCGAATGCGCCATCTCCCGAGCACAACAAATCCACCCGTCCGCTTTGTGGCGGCTCGCGGCCGGTTGACAGGGGGCCGCCATCCCCCGAACCTGCCTCGCTTCACCTTGCACCGGACTCACATTCCCCGGCCCGCGACACCGATGGCCCGACGCAACGCCCTGCTCGCCTTTTTCGCCGGCACCCTGGCCCTGGCCGTGGGCTACGGGTCGGCGTTTCTTCCCGGCCCGCCCCCCGGGTGGGCCGCGTGGCCCATCGCCATGGGCACCACCGCGGTAATGATGTCGGCCTGCGCGCTCGGCGCCGTGCGCGGAGACGGCGGCCTGGGCCGGCTGCGCATTCCGCTCGCGCTCATGTCCATTCTGCTCGGCGGAGCGTTCGCCGCGGTGCTGCTGGCGCCCGCGAGCGCCGACCGCGTCCTGTTCCTGGGCCTGCCCACGCGCGCCGCGCTGATGGTCTTCGGCATCGGGCTGCTGCCGCTGTTCATCCTTCCGATCGCGTACGCCCTCACCTTTGATGACATGACGCTGAACGACGCCGACCTCGCGCGCATCCGCCAGGCCGCCGCCGAGATCCAGGCCCGCCGCGTCCCGGCGCGCGCCCGCGGCAGAAAGGCGCGCCGATGACGGGAATCATGGGGTTGATCCAGACTTCCCTTCCCCGCCTCGCCCAGCCGACCATCGCCGCCGTCGCGCTCGCCTACTTCGTCATCGTCGCCGCGATTGGCGTGTGGGCCATGCGGCGCACGCGCACCGCCAACGACTTTTTTGCCGCGGGTGACGGAATCGGGCTCATCGCCCTTACGCTCGCCGCCATGAGCGCGACGGTTTCCGGCTTTGCCTTCATCGGCGGGCCGGGGCTGGTGTACCTGAGCGGGATGGGCGCCGTCTTTCTGACCCTGTCCAGTTCCGTCACCGCCGCGATGACCTCGTGGGTGCTCGCCAAGCGGTTGCGGCTGCTGGCGGAGGTGCGCGGGCTGATCACCATTCCCGAGGCGATTGGCGCACGGTACCGGTCACCGGCCGCGCAGGGATGGAGCGCGATCGCGATTCTGGTGGCGGTCATCGGCTACATGGCGACGAACATCCTGGCGCTGGGCGTGGTGATCGACGCGGTCTTCGGCACGGGGCTGACGCTGGGCGTGTGGCTGGGGATGCTCACCATCCTCGCGTATTCCGCCACGGGCGGCATTCTGGCCGGCGTCTACACCGACGTCTTTCAGGGCACGCTGATGGCGATCGCGTCCACCCTCGTCTTTGTCTACGCGCTGCACGCCGGTGGCGGGATGAGTGCCATTTCGCGGACGATCATGGCGAGCGATCCCGAGTTCCTGGCGCCGTTCGGAAAGCTGGGCGCGGGCGCCGCGCTCTCGCTTTTCTTCGTCTTTGGCGTGGGCACCATGGGGCAGCCGCATGTGCTGCACAAATACTACATGCTGCGCGACCCGCGGCGGCTGAAGTGGTATCCGCTGCTGATGACGGCCACGCTGGTGATGACCATGCTGCTGTTCTTTGGCGTGGGCGTGACGGTAAAGGCGCTGGTGGCGAGCGGCCGCATGCCCGCGCTGGCCCGGCCGGAAGAAGCGACGCCGCTGTTTCTGCTCGGCTACACGCCCATGCTCCTGGCCGGCCTCGTCTTCGCCGGGGTGGCCGCGGCCATCATGAGCACCGTCAACTCGTTCATGAACATCGGTGCGGCGGCGCTCACCCGCGATCTGCCCGCCGCGTTCGGAAAACGTGTGGGGAACGAACTGCGCTGGGGTCGCATCGGCACCGTCGGCATCTCGCTCCTGGCCGCGTGGCTGGCGCTCATGCCGGGCGCGTTCGTGGCGTTTCTGGGAATCTTTGGATGGGGATTGTTCGCCAGCACGCTGGTTCCCGCGCTCGCCATCGGCCTGAACTGGGAGGGCGCCACGCGGGAGGGTGCCATCGCGTCCATCGTCACCGGGCTGGTTGTCACGCTGGGGTTCGAGACGATGGCCGCCATCAACGTCTACCGCTTTCCGACAGGCGTGACCGTCAGCGCGTTCTCCCTGGTGCTGTCGATCCTGGTCTTCTTTGGCGTGAGCTGGATGACGCGTGCACGCGCGGCGGCCGCGCTGGATGAGGACATCGTGCTGGTGATGCGGGCGTAGGGAAGTACGAAAGGCGGAGGGCGCGGCGACAGCGCCGGACGGACGGGGTGGCGCGTGCGGAAAGAGGCCCCCATCCCCGGCCCTTCCCCCAAAAAACCCTGGGGGAAGGGAGACCTCAGCGCGGCGGATAATCCCCGGCCGGATCCAGCTGCTTCTCTGCTACAGCCCCTCAACTCACCCCGCGGCACGCACTTGCGCCGCCACAAAGCATCCGGAGCGAACGCAGCAGGTTTGTACGGTGCAGACTTTGCTACGGCGGGCTCTTCGCTCTGGCCGGAACGCGCTTTTTTGCGGCCGGAGCGTACGGCGGGCGCCGACCCCGGCACCCGCGCTCCGCCCACCCGGTGCGCACCGCATGAAGCTGGTCATTTTCGGGCTCACGGTCAGTTCGTCGTGGGGCAACGGCCACGCAACGCTCTGGCGCGGCCTGATCCGCGCGCTTGCCGCCCGCGGCCACGACGTCGTCTTCTTTGAAAAAGACGTTCCCTACTACGCCGAAAACCGCGACCTGAACCACCTGGACGGCGCCACCCTGGTCCTGTATCCGGACTGGGCGTCCGTGCTTCCCCAGGCACGCCGCCACCTGGCCGACGCCGACGTGGCCATGGTCACCTCGTACCAGGCCGACGCGCTCGACGCCACGGCGCTGGTGCTGGAATCGTCCGCGCCGGTGCGCTGTTTCTATGACCTGGACACGCCGGTGACGCTGGACGCGCTCGCCAGCGGCAGGCCCGTTTCGTACATCGGCGCGGACGGGCTGCGCGACTTTGACCTCGTTCTGAGCTACACCGGCGGCACCGCCCTGCGCGACCTGCAGACCCGCCTGGGCGCCCGCCGCGTCGCCCCGCTCTACGGCCACGTCGATCCGGCCATCCATCATCCCGTGCCGCTGGATGAGCAGTACCGGGCAGACCTTTCCTACCTGGGAACGTACGCCCAGGACCGGCAGGCGGCGCTGGAGCGGCTGTTCATCGAACCCGCGCGGCGAATGCCGGATACGCGTTTCCTCATCGGCGGCGCGCAGTATCCGCAGGAGTTTCCCTGGACGCGGAACATCTGGTTTCGCAAGCACCTGCCCCCGGGCGACCACCCCGCCTTCTACAGCTCATCGCGCTTTACGCTCAACGTCACCCGCCGGGCCATGGCGGAAATGGGATGGTGCCCCAGCGGCCGACTGTTCGAGGCGGCGGCGTGCGGCTGCCCCGTGGTGAGCGACGCGTGGGAGGGGCTGGACGCCTTTTTCGTCCCGGGGAAGGAAATCCTCGTCGCGGAAAGCACGGAAGACGTCATGGCCGCGCTGCAGATGTCCGACGCGGAACGCGCCGCGCTGGCCCGCGCCGCGCGCGAGCGCACGCTGGCGGAGCACACGTCGGAGCGGCGCGTCATCGACCTGGAAGCGGTGCTGAACGACGCCATCCGTCCCGCGCAGGCCGCGTGGGCGGAGCGCGAAACCTTTGCGGTGGAGGCCTGACCATGTGGGGAATCGTGCCGGCGGCGGGCGCGGGCAGCCGCATTCAGCCCCTCGCCTTCAGCAAGGAACTGCTCCCCGTGGGCAGCCGCGTGGACGCGGACGGCGTGGAGCGGCCCAAGGCGGTGAGCGAGTACCTGGTGGAGCGGATGATCCGCGCCGGGGCCAGCAAGATCTGCTTTGTCATCAGCCCCGCCAAGAGCGACATCGTGCAGTACTACGGTGGCGGATTCGGGTCGGCGCACGTGTCGTACACCGTGCAGCCCAAGCCGTCCGGTCTGTGTGATTCCATCTTTCGCGTGCTGCCCCTCATCCATCCGCAGGAGCAGGTTCTGGTCGGCCTGCCGGACACGGTGTGGTTTCCGGAGGACGGGATGTGCGCGCTGCCGGACGGCGTGCTTTCGTTCCTCCTCTTTCCCGTGGAGCGCCCCGAGTTCTTTGACGCGGTGGTGACGGATGAGGATGGGCGCGTGCAGCAGATCCAGGTCAAGCAGCCGGGCGCGTCCACCCACTGGGTGTGGGGCGCCTTCAAGCTCCCGGGATGGGTGCTGGGCGAGCTGCACGACCTGTGGGAAGAGCGCGGCCGGCAGGACGAGTACATCGGCACGCTGGTGAACGCGTGGCTGGCGGGCGGCGGCGAGGCGCGGGCCGTCCGCGCGGGAGAAACGTACGTGGACGTGGGGACGCTGCACGGCTATCGCGAAGCCATCCAGGCGCTTTCGCTGCGCCCCGCGCCGGACGGCGGACCGTCGCCGCTGTGCGCGCTGGGCACCGCCATTCTGGCTGAACACACCCCGGGCGGCGCGCTGGCGCTGACCTGACACACCCTGATTCCGGAGACGGATCTTTGATTTCGAGCCCCACCGACGCCGCGCTGGACAACGGCACCGAAGAGCTGGAGCGCCGCGTGCGCGAGCTGGGCCCGTGGTTCCACAACCTGGATCTGCGCGGCGTCCGCACCGCCCCCGACCACTTTCTGGGCGACTACCCCGCCATCAAGTGGCGCTCGTTCGCGCACGCCATTCCCGCGGACCTCACGGGCAAGACGGTGCTGGACGTGGGCTGCAACGCGGGCTTCTACAGCATGGAGATGAAGCGGCGCGGCGCCTCGCGCGTGGTGGGCATCGACAGCGAAGACCTGTACCTGAACCAGGCGCGCTTCGCCGCCGAGGTCGAAGGGTACGACATCGAGTTCCGCAACATGTCCGTGTACGACATCGCGGAACTCGGCGAAAAGTTCGATTTCGTCATCTTCATGGGCGTGCTGTACCACCTGCGCCACCCGCTGCTCGCGCTGGACCTGCTGCACGAGCACGTCGTGGGCGATCTGCTCCTGTTCCAGAGCATGCAGCGCGGCACGACGGAAGTGGATGACGTGCAGGGCGACTACGAGTTCTGGGAGCAGGACCACTTCGGCAAGCCGGGCTATCCGCAGATGTACTTCATCGAAAAGCGCTACTGCGGCGATCCCACGAACTGGTGGGTGCCCAACGCGGCGGGCGCGGAAGCCATGCTGCGCAGCGCCGGCTTCGACATCGTGGAGCACCCGGAGCAGGAAGTCTACCTGTGCCGCCGCGCCGAGATCCACGACGACGAGCCGCGCGCCGCGTACCCCGCCCGGGGAGGCGCGCGTCCGTGATCGAAGCGGTGATGGTGTGGAACGAGCCGAACAACACGTCGCACTGGGATTTCGGGATCGATCCCGGCTGGCAGACCTTTGCCCAGATGGCGCGCGCCACCGGTGAAGCGGTGCACGCCGAGGCGCCGCACGTAAAACGGGTTCTGGGCGGGGTTTCGCCCATCGACCCGCGCTTCATCGGCAACATGAAGGGGCAGGGCGTTCTGGAGGCGATGGACGTCGTCGCCGTGCACGGCTTTCCGCTGGACTGGAACCTCTGGGCGGTAGAAGACTGGCCGGAGAAGCTGGACGCCGTCCGCGCCGTCACCGATCTGCCGGTGTGGGTGACGGAAGTCGGCATCAGCACCTTTGCGGGCGATGCCGTGCAGGCGGAAGGGCTGCACCGTACGGCGAAAGTGCTGCGCGGCCAGTCCGAGCGCGTGCACTGGTACAGCCTGTTCGACCTGCCCGGCGCGTGGGAAGCCACCACCCGCCACAAGCAGCGCGAAGGCTCGTCGTACTTCCGCCACTTTCACATGGGCCTCATCCGCGAAGACGGCACGCCCAAGCCGGCGATGGACGCATTCGCGGAGCACGCGGATTTTCTGGGCATCTGCCAGTGGTTCCACTACGAGGATCACCGGCTGGATGACGCCGTGCGCTGGCTGAAAAAGATGGGAGTCAAGCGCCTTCGCACCGGCCTCAGCTGGTCGGACGACGACCGTCCCAACTCGCTGGACTGGTTCGACCGGCAGATGAAGGCGCTGGAAGACTTCGAGCTGACGGTCACCTTCTGCTTTACGCCGGAGCACCGGGGCGTGGTGCCGCACTACACCAGCCCGCCCAGGGACATCAACGAATACGTGGACTTCTGCGCGCGGATGGTGCGGCGCTATGCCCGATAGCGCGAACCCGTTTCTGCGCTGGCTGGCGGATGGCGGCCCCGCGCCGCGCCTGCTGGTCGCGTTCGCGCATCCGGACGACGAGACGATCGGCGCGGGCGGCGTGCTGCGGCGCCTGGGCGACGCGCGTCTGGTGTGCGTGACGGATGGTGCGCCTCATCGGCGGGAATGGTGGGGTGACCCGTCCCTGAACAGCCGCGAGGAGTACGCGGCGGTGCGCCGGCGCGAACTGCGCGCGGCGCTCGCCGTCGTGGGCATCGGCGCGGAGCGGGTGTGCGGATTCGGTGTGGCGGACCAGGAAGCGTCCGCGCACCTGGCGCACATCGCGCGGCGGATGGCAGGGGAGATCGCCGCCGCACAGCCGGACGCCGTGCTCGCCCCCGCGTACGAGGGCGGGCACCCGGACCACGACGCGGTTGCGTTCGCGGTCCACGCCGCGTGCGCGCTGCTGGCGGCAGAGGGACGGCGCTGTCCCGCGATCGTGGAGTATCCGCTGTATCACGCGGAGGAGGAACGGATGGTCGTCGGCTCCTGGCTCCCCGGCGCGGAGGCCGGTGCGGTTACCGTTCGTTTGTCCGATGAGGAGCAGGCCGCCAAGCGCGAGATGATCGCCTGCCACGCCTCCCAATCCGCCACGCTCGCGCAGTTCCCGGTGGATGCGGAGCGCTTCCGCCCCGCGCCCGCGTACGACTTTCGCCAGCCACCGCACGCGGGGCAATTGAACTACGAAGTCTTTGGCTGGGCGGATGGCGCCGCGTGGCGCTCCCGCGCGGCGGATGCGCTGCGCGAACTCGGGATCGGTCCGGCGGATGGCGCGAACGGGTTCGGCGCGCTGATCGGGGTGCCCGCATGAGCCTGACGGTGCTGAGCATTGCCTACCCGTTCGCGCCGGTGAGCGCGGATTCCGTCGGCGGCGCCGAGCAGGTGCTGTGGGCGCTGGACGATGCGCTCGTCCGCGCGGGGCACACCTCCGTCGTCGTCGCGCAGGCGGGCTCGTGCGTGGCGGGAACGCTCATCCCCGTTCCCTCCGTGGATGGCGAGATCACGGACGCGGCGCGCGCGGAAGTCCATCAGGCGGTGCGCGACGCGGTGACGCTGGCGCTGCTGCGGTGGCCGGTGGACCTCATCCACCTGCACGGCATCGACTTTCACGAATACATGCCGCCCGCCGGAGTTCCCGCGCTGGCGACGCTGCACCTGCCGCCGTCGTGGTATCCGGCGGACGTGTTCGCCTCCGCCCGGCCCGGGACGTGGCTGAATCCGGTAAGCCAGGCGCAGCGCGCGGACTGCCCCGCCTGCCCCGCGCTGCTGGACGCCATCCCCAACGGCGTTGCGATCGACAGACTGCGATCGTCCGCCCGCAAGCGCGGCTGGGCGATGGCGCTGGGCCGCATCTGCCCGGAAAAGGGATTCCACCACGCGCTGGAGGCGGCGCGCCGGGCGGAGGTGCCGCTTCTGCTCGCCGGCCACGTCTACCCGTATCCCGATCACCAGCGGTACTTCGCCGAACAGATCGCGCCACGGCTGGACGGCACGCGCCGCTTCATCGGCGCGGTGGGAATGGATCGCAAGCGGCGGCTTCTGTCCGCCGCGCGCTGCCTGCTGATTCCCAGCACGGCGCCGGAAACAAGCTCGCTGGTGGCGATGGAAGCGCTGGCCTGCGGAACGCCCGTCATCGCGTTCCGTATCGGCGCGCTGCCGGAAGTGGTGGAGGATGGCGTGACGGGATTCATCGTGGATGACGAGCGGGGGATGGCAGACGCGATCCGCCGGGTGGCGGCAATCGATCCGGAAATGTGCCGGGCCGCCGCGCGCGAGCGCTTCGACGTCGCGCGCACGGCGGGGCGCTACCTGGACGCGTACGCCCGCCTCGCACGCGGCGCGGAGGTCCACGCGTGAGCGCGGCCGTGGCGGCATCCGTGTGCGTAGACGAGATCACGTCCGTCGAAGCGCTGGAGGCGTTCGCGGCGGAGTGGGCGGAACTGTGGGAGCGCTGCCCCGCCGCGACGCCGTTTCAACACCCGGCGTGGCTGATTCCGTGGTGGAACTGCTTCGGCGATCAGCCGGGGTGGACGCTGTGGACCCTGGCCGCGCGCGTGGAGGGACGGCTGGCCGCGGTGGCGCCGCTGTTCATCCACCCCGGTCCGGACCCGTCCGTGCGCCAGGTGTCGCCCATCGGCATCGCCAACACCGACTACGTGGGCCCGCTGCTGGATCCGGCGGACGACGGCGGCGCGGTTTCCGCCATCCTCGCGCACCTTGCCGCGCACGCGGAGCGCTGGGACGTGTGCGACCTGGAGGAGATCCGCGACGGCGATCCGCTGCTTTCCGCGCCGATGCCGGACGGCCTGCGCGCGGAGTCTCATCCGCAGTCGCTCTGCCCCGTCCTCGCCTTGGCGGACGACAAGGACGCCTTCTTTGCCGCGCGCTCCTCGTGGCTGAGAAGGAATCTTCGCCGCGGCGTGCGGAGATTGAGCGATCAGGCACCGCTGGCGTTCGAGACGGCGGATAAGGAGAGCCTGAGCGAGTTCGTGGACGCCTTCTTCCGCCTGCACGAAAAGCGCTGGGCGGCGGAGGGCCAGGACGGGCTGCTGCAGGGTGAACTGATGCGGCGCTTTCACCGCGAATCGTCGGAGCGGCTGATGGATGCGGGGCTGCTGCGGCTGCACGGGATGCGCTTTGACGGGCGGCTCGCGGCCATCTTTCACGGCCTGGGCGGGCACGGGCGCGTGCACGCCTACCTGGGCGGGTTCGAGCCCGGGCTGGGGCGCGATAATCCCGGAACGCTGATCGCCGGATACGCGATGGAGCAGGCGATGGCGGAAGGTGCACGGGAGTTCGATTTCCTGCGCGGGCAGGAGAAGTACAAGTACGACTGGGGCGCGGTCGACCAGCGCACGCATCGCATCCGCATCCTGCACGCGGACTCGCCGGAGCGCGCACGATGACGGCTTCCGAGACGGACACCTACTCCGCGTACGACGATTTCGCCTGGTTCTATCACCGCTACTGGAGCCAGGGCATCCCCTTTCGCCTGCTGGAAGCGGTTGACCAGCTTGTGCTTGCGGACCTGCGTCCCGGCGCGCGCGTGCTTGACCTGTGCTGCGGAACGGGGCGCATCAGCCGGGCGCTGGTGGAGCGCGGATTCGCGGTCACGGGGCTGGACGGGTCGGCGGGAATGCTGGAGATCGCCGCGGAAGAAGCGCCCGGCGCGGAGTTCGCCCGGGCGGACGCGCGCGACTTTTCGGTGGATGTGCCGGTGGACGCGGTCGTGTCGCTTTTCGACAGCCTGAACCACGTCACCGGCGACGGCGAACTGGCGCGCGTGTTCGGCTGCGTGCACCGCGCGCTGGCGCCGGGCGGGCGTTTTCTGTTCGACCTGAACGACGACTCCAGCTTTCGCCGCCACTGGCGCGGGGAGACGTTCACCACGGTGGAGGACGATCACGCGTCCATCATGCGCGGCGAGTACGACGCGGACGCGCGGCTGGGCACGGTGACGGTGACGCTCTTCCGGTTGATGGACGGCTCGTGGCGGCGTTCGGACGTGGTGGTGCACGAGCGCTGCTACGACGAAGCGGAGATTCTCGCACTGCTGCGGGACGCGGGGTTCACGGCGCGGATGCACCGCGCCGAGACGGATCTGGGCATGGACGACCAGGCGGGGCGGATGTTCTTTGTGGCGGAGCGGGTGTGATGAGCAGTACGATCGAGGCGCCGCGGAAGCGGTCGCGCAGGGCGCCGGAGCCGCTGGCCGGCGTGGAGATGCCGTGGATCCGGGTGGCGCCGGACGCCCCGTACTTCATGGACGAGACCGGCGCGCCGTGGACGCCGGTGGGCTACAACGATGCGCTCACGTGGCCGGAACTGGGTCCTCTGTACCGGCGCAAGGACGTCGACGCGGTAGACCGGCATCTGGCGTGGCTGGCGTCAAACGGCATTACCGTGCTGCGCCTGATGCTGGAGTGCGCGCACAAGGGGCGGTATCTGGAGAAGCCGCTGGGCACCTTTCAGCCGCACATGGTGCGCGTCTGGGACGACCTGATCGCTCTCTGTTCGCGCCACGGCATCCGCCTGCTGCTGACGCCGTACGACACCTTCTGGATGTGGCTGCGCTTCAAGCACCATCCCATCAGCCGCCACAAGGGTGGTCCGTGCGCGCACCAGGGGCAGGTGCTGCTGTGCCCCGATACGCGCGCCGCCATCAAGAACCGCCTGACGTTCATGGTGGAGCGGTGGGGCGGCAGCGGGACCGTGTTTGCGTGGGATCTGTGGAACGAGATTCACCCCGCGCAGGTCGGCGACCGGGCGGACTGCGTGGACGTGTTCAACGAGTTCATCCACGAGGTGTCGGAACACGTGCGGTCGCTGGAAACGCGGCTGTACGGGCGCGCGCACCCGCAGACCGTCTCAATGTTCGGGCCGGAACTGCGTTGGCGGCCGGATCTGCCGCTGGCGGACACCGTATTCCGCCATCCGGCGCTCGATTTCGCCACGACGCACATCTACATGGAAGGCAGCATCGACCACCCGCAGGACACGGTGGCGTGCGCCATCGATACGGGGCGGCTGGTGCGGCAGGCGCTGCGGGAAATCGGCGACATGCGCCCGTTTCTGGACACGGAGCACGGGCCCATCCACGGCTTCAAGGACTGGCGCATCACGCTGCCGGAGGCGTTCGACGACGAATACTTCCGGCACATGCAGTGGGCGCACCTGGCCAGCGGTGCAGCCGGTGGCGGAATGCGGTGGCCCAACCGCCATCCGCACATCCTCACGGTCGGAATGCGGCAGGCGCAGGGAGCCATGGCGCGCTTTCTGGACCAGATGGACTGGACCGCGTTCCGCCGCCGCAACCTGAACGAGGAGATCGAGTTGCGCACGGCGGGCCTCACCGTGTGCGCGTCGGGCGACGACGCGCAGGCGCTGGTGTGGCTTCTGCGCACGGACGCGCTGGCGGAGGACGGGCGCGTGCGGCAGGATGCGCCGCCGATCGCCGCCGGGCTGCGCGTTCCCGGCCTGGCACCCGGCCGCTACTCCGTCGTGATGTGGGATACGCGGCGCGGGATGGAAGCCGGCCGCACGGAAGCCGACGCCGGTGAGGACGGCCTGTCCCTTTCCGACATCCCCGTCACCACGGACCTGGCGCTCGCGATCCGGCGGATGTAAAGCCGGATCCGCGATCCATCCAAACCCCAACATGGAGCGCTCCATGACGCGAAAGATCATCCGCGCCGCCGTTCTGATCGCGGTCATTACGCTGCCCGGCTGCCTGGTCGTGACCTGCGGCGGCTGAGCGCAATCGGGCGATCAGGCGACCAGCGGGACATGGCATAGTCGGCCGCCGCAGGCATCGAGAGCGAATGAATCCACCGCTCGAGCAGCGGTAAGCCCCGGCACGACGCCCACAGGCGCCGTTCGGGGCTTCAACTGCGTTGAGGGCCGAACGGCGCGGAGGCAGACCTTTCTGTCATTCGAGGAGGTTCGACCGGCGGAGCCGCAACAAGCCGATCCACATCAAGCCGGGTTCCCTGTGATGCACGGATGCCCATCGCACCACCCCTGCCCGCCGTACCTATTCCCTATTCCCTATTCCCTATTCCCTGCTTCTTCAGCGTTGACTGCCCACCCCCGGACGGTTAACATCCACCCGCTTTATCCCGTTTTGCCCACCGGATCGGCGCACCCGCGCCGGCCGCCCACACGGGCTCCAGTCAGATCCGCCATCTCCACACATCGTCCAATCTGTCCGCGCCCCGATTCCACGGCGGGGCCGGCCTGACTTCACCCGAAACACGCGGCGGGCGCAATCCGTAGGGGCACAACACCTTGCGGCGCCTCCAGGATAGACGGACGGCATCGCGAGGCGGGATGCGCGCTGTTCAGGGATCATCCACCCGCGCCTCCACTTCACCTCCAGCAGCGGCCCGCGCCGCGCCGGCGAAGCCACCGATGAAGGACATCTTCGACAAGCTCAAGGACGCGGGGCGTGACGCCCTGGGCACCTTTGTGGAGTTCGATCCCGAAGCACCCCAGGCCGCCCCCCAGCGCGCGCCCGCGCACGCCGCCCCCGCGGACGTGACGCTCGCCGCCGCGCCGCGCCCGGCACCCGCCGCCCCCGTGGCCGCGGGGAGCGCCGCGCCGGACCCGGAATTCGTGCAGCAGCTTCAGGCCGCCGTGGGCGCCAGCGGCAAGGCCGCGTACGGGCAGTTCCGCACGCTGTTCGGCGCGTTGAGCGCCGTGCCCGACGACACCCAGCGCGCCACCCTGGCCCTGGCGGCCGCGCAGGCCAGCCACGGCGTGACCGCGCAGCAGGTGGCGGAAGCCATCGACGACCGCCTGCGCATTCTGGCCGGCGAACGCACCGCGTTCCAGAAGGCCGTGGGCGACGAAACCGAGGCCACCATCGGCGGCGCGCAAAAGGAAATCGACGCCGCGCGGACCGCCATCGCCAAGAAGGCGGAGGAGATCCGCGAACTGCAGGCGCGCCAGGCCGAGCTGGAAGCCAGCTTGGCCCAGGCGCGCGCCAGCATCGACGGCAACTCGGCCCGCTTCGATGCCTCGTACGCCGTGGTGGAAGCCGAACTGGCCGCCGAACGCGCACGCATTGCACCCCTCATTCCCCCCGCCGCGGGAGCCCGCTGATGGCCGAGATTTCTTCCGGCGGCACCCCCGCCGGCAAGCGCACGTACTGGCAGCGCCCGGAGGGCAAGGTGGGAATGGGGCTGCTGGCCGGCATGGGGGTGGGGCTGGCCTGGGGCTTCATCACCCTGCTCCCCAAGCTGATCGAGATCGCCGAAAACACGCTGTACCTCAGCTTTCTGCTGGGCGCGCTGGCGCTGGTCTACTGCATGGTGTTCGTCTGGGACCGCCCGCGCACCTTGCTGTTCTACGGGCTGCAGATGATTTCCCGGTGGATTACCGGCAACTTCGTGGAGCTGGATCCCGTCAGTATCCTGCACGCCTTCGTCAAGCAGATGAAGGAGCGCCGCGCCGTGATCCAGGACCGCCTGGGACGGCTGGTGGGAGTGCGGCGGATGCTGGAGTCCAAGATCGCGCAGAGCGAAAAGGAGCGTCAGCAGGCCCTTCGCCTGGCCGGCGCCGCCCGCGGGACGGGGGATGACGACGGGCTGAACGCGCACGCCGAGATCGCCGCGCGCCGCTCGCGCGACATCGAGGAGTACGACGCCATGAAGGGCCAGATGCAGAACATCGAGGGCCTGCTTCAACGCGTCCTGCGCCGCGCGGACTACCACATCCAGACGGCCGAGGACGAGGCGAACCAACTGGCGGACAAGCACACCATCACCAAGGCCGTGGGCGCCGCCACGACGGCCGCGCAGGGGATCTTTGGCGACACGGACCTGCTGGAGGTGCGCAACATGGCCGCCGAGCGCATCCGCGACGACTACGAGAAGCGCCTGGGCGAGCTGCAGACGCTCATCGACCTGACCGACTTCGACCACGCGGTGGACCTGAACCAGATGGCCTTCCGGCAGGACGGGCTGGCGCAGCTGGCCGAGGCGGAGATGAAGGTGAGCGCGGTGGAAAAGGCCGATCCCGCAGGCTCGGCACGGGCCCTGAGCGCGGGCGACCCGCTGGCCGGGTTCAGCAGCGGGATCCCCGGCGGCACGCCCATGGGGGCCAAGCCGGAAGACCGGTGGCGCGGCAAGCTTCGCGGCGGACGCTGATCCGCCGCGCGCAGGACGCCGGCCGCGAGCATGCGGCCGGCGGCACAACCCCCTGACTCCTCTACGCAATCATGCGATTGACTTCGACGGGACAGAAGACCGTCCGCGTGCTGGGCGGACTGGTCGTCGTCCTTCTGATCGGCCTGGGCCTGCGGTACATGGCCAAGAACGGCTTCGGCAAGAAGATCCTGAGCTCCTTCGTCCCCGACAAGGTGGAGGGGCTGGACGCCGCCACCGAAAAGAGCCAGTCCAACGCCGCCTTCGCCGGGCTCCCCTCCGACAAGCCGGCCGCGCTCCCCGGCGCGCCGGAGGTGCGGGTGAACTTCTGGGCATGGAACAGCCAGATGGGGTGCATGCTGGCCAACGGCGGTCCCGTGACCACCGAGGGCTCGCTGATGGCCAAGCAGGGCGTCAAGGTCTTCATCAGCCGCCAGGACGACAACAGCCAGTTGATGGCGCAGCTCACCAAGCTGGCGGCGGGAATGCACGCCGGGCAGGCGCAGCCGCGCGACGGCATTCACTTCATCGGCATCATGGGCGACGGCGCGGGCGCGTTTCTGTCGGCGCTCAACAGCCAGCTCACGGCGAGCTTCGGCCCCGAGTACCGGGCGGAAGTGGTGGGCTCGTGCGGCTACTCGCGCGGTGAAGACAAGCTGATGGGGCCGCAGAAGTGGCGCGACAACCCGCAGAGCATGCGGGGCGCGCTGGTGGCGGGCGTGCTGCGCGACGGCGACTGGAACATCGCCCAGCGCTTCATGGGCGACAACAACATCCCCAACAACCCCGACGAGCGTACCTGGGACGCCGACGCGGTCAACTGGGTGAACACCAGCAGCTACACGGACGCGGCGGAAAAGTACGTGTCCAACTACTGCGAAGACCGCCCCGTCGTCGCCAAGGGCAAGCGGACGGGCGAGACCAAGCGCGTCTGCGTGGACGGCATCGTCACCTGGACGCCGGCGGACGTGACGGCGGCCCGCGAGCGCGGCGGGATCGTCTCCGTGGTGTCGACCAAGGAGTACAGCTCGCAGATGCCGCACGTGCTCATCGGCATCCACAAGTGGAACCAGGACAACCGCGCCACGGTGGAAAAGGTGCTGCAGGCGTTCCTGGAGGGCGGCGACCAGGTGCTGGCGCACCCGCAGGCGCTGACGCGCGCGGCGGAGATCAGCCAGGAGATCTACCAGGAGTCCGGCGCCGACGCGGCCTACTGGGAGCGCTACTACAAGGGCGTGACTGAGCCGGACAAGCAGGGGCTGCAGGTGGAGCTGGGCGGGAGCAAGGCCAACAACCTGGCCGACAACCTTCAGCTCTTCGGCCTGGCGTCGGGAACCACGCCGGAGACCAGCCGCATGCGCGCCACCTACACGGTGTTCGGCAAGCTGGTGACGCAGCAGTACCCGGACCTGGTGCCCAGCATTCCGGCGTACGACTCGGTGTTCGACGTCAGCTACCTGCGCGCCATCTCGCAGCGTGTGTCCAGCAGCGGAGCGACCGGCGGGCAGGCGGAAACCACCAGCTACGGCTCGGCCAGCACGCCGGTGACGCGCGTGGTGGGCCGCCGCAACTACCAGATCACCTTCCGCACCGGCTCGGCGGATGTGACGCCCGAGACGGAAAAGCAGCTGCAGGAGCTGTTTGACGTGCTGTCCATCAACTCGCTGGCGGTGGAAGTGCACGGCCACACCGACAACGTGGGCGACGCCACGGCCAACCAGCAGCTGTCCGAGGACCGCGCCATGGCGGTGAAGCAGTGGCTGGAGCGCCGCTCGGCCAGCACCTTCCCGCAGGGCCGCCTGCGCGTGTTTGCGCACGGCAGCACGCAGCCGGTGGAAAGCAACCGCACCGAAACGGGCCGCGCCGCCAACCGCCGCGTGGAAATCGTCATCGGCAGCTAAAACGAAGAAAAGTGCCCAGTCCCCAGTGCCCGGTGCCCGGTTCATACCTGGGCACCGGGGACTTGAGACTGGGCACTTTCTTTTCTCCTACTTTCGCCCGACACCGCCCATGGCTTCACTTGGACCCGCGCTGCGCCCCAACCAGTGGGTGCCGGCCAGCGCGTACTGGATGTTCGTGGCGGGATGGACCGCCCTGTTTCTGCTGGCCTGGCTGCTTTCCCCCGCCTACTTCCCCGGCCCGGGCCGGGTGTTCGAGGCGATGGGGACGCTGACCTCGCAGCAGGGATTGATCGCGGAGCTGGCCACCAGCCTGGGGCTGTTCGCCCAGTCGCTCGTCATCGCCGCCATCCTTTCGATGGGGCTGGCGTACCTGACGGTGGTGGCCGCGGTGCGCCCCTTCATCCTGGCGCTGACCCGCGCGCGCTTTCTGAGCCTGGTGGGATTGACCTTCATCTTCACCATGTCGCTGGGCGGCGGGCGGCCGCTCAAGGTGGCGCTGCTGGTGTTCGGCATCTCCGCCTTCTTTCTGACGTCCATGGTGGACGTGGTGGCGCAGGTCCCGCGCGAAAAGCTGGACCACGCGCGCACGCTGCGCATGGGCGAGTGGCGCGTGGTGTGGGAGGTCATCATCCTGGGACAGATGGGGCCGGCGCTGGACGCCCTGCGGCAGAACGCCGCCATCGGATGGATGATGCTGACCATGGTGGAGGGCATCAGCCGCAGCGAGGGCGGCATCGGCGCCCTGCTGATGGACCAGAACAAGCACTTCAACCTGGCCGCCATCCTGGCCGTTCAGATCGTATTTCTGCTCGCGGGCTTTCTGCAGGACGCGGCGCTGGCGTGGCTCAAGGCGACGGTGGTGCCGCACGCCGCCCTTACCACCGTGCGGAGGTAGGGGCGATGTCGAGCGAATTTCAGTTCGAGCGCACCGGCGTACTGCTGGAGCTGCAGAACGTGAGCGTAACGCGCGGCGGCGTTCCCGTCCTTCGCGACCTGAACGCCACGGTGCGCGACGTGGTGCGGCCGGGGATGTCGCAGGGGCAGGTGGTGGGGCTGCTGGGGCCTTCCGGAATCGGCAAGACCACGCTGTTCCACGTGCTGGCCGGGCTGCTGAAGCCGGATTCCGGGTCGGTGAAGGTGGGTGCGGAGGGAAAGCCGGCCAGCCCCGGCCTCGTGGGCGTGGTGGCGCAGAACTACGTGCTGTTCGAGCACCGTTCCGTGCTGGGCAACCTGGTGATCGCCGCGAAGCAGGCGGGAATGACCGGGGAGCAGGCGCGCGCCGCCTCGCTCAAGTACCTGGAGCGCTTCGGGCTGGCGGCGCACGCGGAAAAGTATCCCATGCAGCTTTCCGGCGGGCAGCGGCAGCGCGTGGCCATCGCGCAGCAGCTGCTGTGCTCGGAGCTGTATCTGGTGATGGACGAGCCGTTTTCCGGGCTGGACGTGATCCAGCAGGAGAACGTGCAGCGGCTGATTCAGGAGGTGAGCCAGACGCACGAGCACAACACGCTCATCCTGGTGACGCACGACGTGTCGGCGGCTGTGGCGGTGTGCGACACCATCTGGCTGATGGGGCGCGAGCGCGACGCGGCGGGGGCCGTCATTCCCGGCGCGCGGATCATGGAAGAGATCGACTTGCTGGAGCGCGACCTGGCGTGGCATCCCGACATCCGCACGCGCCCCGGCTACATCGAACTGGTGAACGAGATCAAGGGCAAGTTCGCCGTCCTGTGATCGTCGTCTGTTGGGATGAACAGCGAGCCCCGGCCGGAGACGCATCTCCGGCCGGGGCTCGTTCTCCATCACCGCAAGCGAGGATCAGTCGCCCGCGCCGCTGCCGAGCGTCTTTGCCTGCGCCGACCGGAGAACCGACGGAACTGCCTCCCCGGGAAAGAACGCGTCGTAGTCCTCTCGAAGTGCCTGACCAACATACAGTTGAAGAAGGCCGTGAAGAGACACGTCGCGCACTTCAGCCACACGCCGCAGCATGGCGAGCGCGTCCAGCGGGACCGACAGTTCAACGGTTTCCGAAGGCCGCGGATGGAACCGCACGATCTCAAATTCCTCAGGATCGCTCATACATTTTCCTTTCCACGCGAGTGGGAGAGCGGGCGGAGATGATCCTGATGCTGCCGCTTCGCTCCACGTAGACGACAAGCAACGAGCGCCCCAGACAGGTCCGCCCCATGTGGAACTGGCGCTCCTCGTCGCCTCTGGATGCGTCACCGCTTCTACCAAGCGGATCGAAGAACACCTCAGCGGCCTCCTCGAATGTCACTCCGTGCTTCTCGGCGTTGCTCCGCGCCTTGTCATCGTGCCAGCGGAAGGTGGCGCCGCGGAGCAGATAGATGGTATCCATGTCCCGACTGTAAGGTCGGGCAGCACACCGAGCAAGCTTAACATAGCGTTTTCCATCGTCTTACGCCACGTTTGCGCATTCTGCATCTGAGCGCGATACAGTTCGCGTCATCGGTGCGACAAAGGGACGCTGCTCCTCCCGCCGCGGGCTACCGCGGCTCGATGCGGAAGCGGTGGACGCGGTTTACGGTGATGACGACGAGGGTGTCGCCCGCGAACTCCAGGTACGTGTGCCCGCTGTCCAGCGGCTGCTGGTGGAGGACGCGGCCGGTCGCGCGGTCGACGAGTACCAGGCGGTCCGCCTCGGCGGTGAAGCCGTAGCCCGCGACGATGTACGGGCCCTGCACCAGCAGCACGTTGTTGGACGTGAGCGGCGGCGTGCGCCACTCCACCGCGCGCCGCACCGGGTCCACGCTCACCAGCGACGAGCACGCGCCGCCCGCCTCGCGCGAGTACGACTGGCACGCCTCGTTGAAGTACAGCCGTCCGTCCGCGTACCGGACGTCCTGGATCTCCAGCCGGTCCGGACGGGAGAGGAACGGATTCAGATCCACATCCCACGTGCGCCCGCCGTCCCCGCCGAAGAGCACGGCGCGGAACCGCGCGTTCGGGCCATCCTCGGCCATGGACAGCGGGTCGCGGTAGAACGCCATCCATCCGCCCTCCGCCGGGTCGGCGATGTACAGTTCCAGCCCGTCCAGCAAGCGCGGCACGTACGCCGGGAGGTTGGCAGGCACGGACTGCCGCAGCCGGTACTCCAGTCCGTTCGGCTTCTCGCGGCCGGTCAGCCCCAGCGCGGCCAGATCGCGCTCCCCGATCGGCTCCGAGCCGAGCGAGCGCAGCTCCGCCGGCGGCGCGGGCCTGAGCTCCACGAGAGGCGGGGCGGCGGGCGGAGAGGGTTGCACCGACGGCTCCTCGACGACGAGCGGCGGCACCTCCGCAACCGGGGCGGGCCCCTGCTCCGGCGGCGGCGCGGACGCGGCGCAGGCGGCCATCATCCCGGCGAGCATCACCGGCGCGACGATCCGCGGCACGATCCCCATCCGCCGGGATCCACCGATCCTCGTCAAGCGAAGGGTTCTGCCGGCCTCCGCGATCGTCATCGGCTCACCGAAACGCATCCATCCGCCCATCCGCCCGAAGTCGTTCATCATCCCCATCCTGTTGATCCGCATCCACTTGCCTCTGCTTACCCGATGACGGGCACGCCAGGTCCGGAAACTCCGTGCAACCATCGTCCCCCGGCGCGCCACTCAGTTGCACCATGAGAGCCGAAGCCCCGGCGGTATCCGACCAGTCCCTTGCGCAGGCGCTGCTGCTACGCGGCGACGAAGGCGCATTTCGCGAACTTTACGCCCGGCACACGCCACGGCTGTTTCAGTTCGTGCTGCGCATCGTGGGCGGCGCCGAGCACGACGCCGAAGACGTGGTGCAGGAAACGTGGATCCGCGCCACGTCGGCGCTCGCCACCTTTCGCTGGGAGGCCGCGTTCGGCACGTGGCTGACGGGAATCGGATTGAACGTCGCGCGCGGGCTGCTTCGCAAGCAGGGGCGGTGGGAGCTGCCCATGGAGGCGGACACGCCCGAGCCCTCGCGGCCGCCCGCCGCGGACGGCGACCGCATCGACATCGAGCGGGCGCTGGCGCTGCTCCCCGTTGGCTATCGAACGGTGCTGGTTCTGTACGACGTGGAGGGATACACCCACGACGAGATCGCGGAGCGGCTGGGCATTGCGTCCGGCACCTCCAAGAGCCAGCTGTCCCACGCACGCAGGGCGCTCCGGCGCATGCTGGAGCCCCGAACGCAGGAAGCCCATGAACACGCCTGATCCGCACGAAGACGAACTGCCGCCCGCCCTGCTGAACGCGCTCCGCGGCCTGCCGCGCGAACGCCAGCCGGGACGACTGCTGGAGGAACGCACCGTTCGCGCCCTGCGCGAGAACGGGCTGGTGCAGGCGGCCGCGCCGCGCGGCATCCGCCGCCTGCCGATGGCGTGGATCGGCGGCGCGGTGGCGGCCTCGCTGGCGCTGTTCGCCAGCGGTGTGGCCGTGGGCCAGTGGATGGGCGGGCGCGCCACGGCCCAGGTGGTAAGCGCCATGGAGGCCCGCAACAGCCAGCAGGCGGCCATGCTGGTGCAGCAGACGGGGACGGCGTACGTGCAGGCGCTGCGGCACTTTGCGGCGATGGACAGCGCCGGCGCGGCGGACCCGCAGGGGCGCGAAGTGGCGGCGCACATGCTTCGCGCGGCCGCCGGGCAGATGGTGCGCATCGCCCCCAACGACGCGGTGGCGGGCGCGGTGATGGCGAGCAATCCCCGAACGGACACAGCCGCCGCCCATCGCGCCAAACAGCAGGTTCTGTGGTTCTGAAACGCACAACGAGCCGCAAGGAGCGGATGATGACGATGAATCGATGGACGTGGCGGGCACCGGTGCTGGCGACGCTGCTGGCCGGCGCACCCGCGCTGGCGCAGGCGGCCCGGTGCGGGCCCAACGAGGTGCGCGAGCCGGACCTGGGCTTCAACAGCCTGTCGTGCGCGGACTGCAGCTTTCGCAGCGAGTCCACCAACGGCGGACGGCTGCGGATGAGCTTCAGCGGCGGCGAGCCGCGCATCGGGGGCGTGCGCGCGGACGGCCCGGCGGAAGGAAAGCTTAGGGACGGCGATGCGCTGGTGGCCATCGACGGGCAGCTGATCACCACGGCGGAGGGCGGCCGCCGCTACTCCGACATCGATTCGGGCGACCGGGTGCGCCTTTCCGTCCGTCGCGGCGGACAGGTGCGGCAGGTGGACGTGGTCGCGGGCTCGCGCTGCCGCCGCCTGCCGGTGCCGCCGCGCCCGCCTGCGCCGCCCCGCGCCCCCGCGCCGCCGCGGGAAGCGGTGGGCCCCACGCCTCCGCGTCCGCCCGCGCCGCCCCGGGCAGGCGGCGCCCCCGCGCCTCCGCGTGCACCCGCGGCTCCGGGCGCTGTACGAGCCCCGGCGCCTCCGCGTGCACCCGCGTCCGCGGGACGTCCTCCCGCGCCTCCCCGCGCCCCCGCCGCGCCGGCTGCTGGACGTGCTCCCACGCCTCCCCGCCCGCCCACGCCTCCGCGCGGGCCGGCCGGACCCGTGGGGCCGCGCCCGCCCGCGCCTCCGGCTCCTCCCGCGCCGCCGCCGCCGCCGGACATCATGCCGGAGGGATGGATGGGGTTCGGCGTGTCGTGCCAGCATTGCTCCATCCGCACGGAAAACGGGCGGACGAGCTTTTCCTTTCGCGACGGGCTGACGGTGACGCGGGTGGAGGAGAATACGCCCGCCGCGCGCGCCGGAATCCGCGGCGGCGACAGGCTGACGCACGTGGACGGCATTCCGCTGGCATCCGAGGCGGGCGGAAACCGGTTCGGCGCGATCCGGCCGGGGCAGGCGGTGCGGCTGTCGTTTACGCGCGGCGGAGTGGCGCGCAACGCCGTGCTGACCGCGCAGAACCGTCCCGACGCCGGCCGCGGCGACGATCCGCAGCGGCTGCGGTTTTCCGGCCGCACGCGCGGCGGCACGGTGGAGGTGCGCGGCGCCCCCGCGAACGTGACGACGGACCCGCGCACGGGGGAAATGGTCATCCGGAGCGCGGATCTTACGGTGCGGATCCAACCGTAGGGGAGACGTGCGTGAGTGCTGGGTGCGTTAGTGCGTGAGTGCGAGGGATGAGAAGCGGCGAGGCGTGCTGACGGTTCGGTGCGAGGGGCGGAGTTCTCGGGCGGGCCCCACCCGGGCCGGCACCACCGGCCCACCCTCCCCCAAAAAGGACTGGGGGAGGGTTGAGGGGCGGCGAGTCCGGAACCGGCAGCCAACCCTGTCGCGCCGGAGGGAATCGTGAGCGAATGAATCCGCCGCTCGAACAGCGGGAAGCCCCAACACGTCGCCCACAGGCGCCGTTCGGGGCTTCAACTACTCGGGGCGTCGCACTCCAGCCTTCTGGCGCACGCGGCCGAGGGTGGCGCGCACCCGGCCAGACCACAGATCGCGGAGGACCAATCCGTGATCGCCCGTACGCAGTTGAAGCCCCGATCGTGGACGCGACAGCGGCCATGAGTCGGGGCTTACCGCTTCTGGAGCGGCGGATTCATTCGCTCAACAGATTCCGCCCACGCACCGATTTCCGCTTCCCGCACCGAACCTGCCGCACCCCCAACCCTCCCCCAGTCTTTTTTGGGGGAGGGTGGGCGAGTAGTACGAGCCCGGGTGGGGGCCGCCCGCAAACTCCGCCCTCCGCACCGAACCATCAGCATTCCTCGAGCTTTCCATCCCTCGCACTCACGCACTAACGCACCCCGCACTCACGCACTCTCTTCTCCCGTGCGCGGCGGCTTCGACACCGGCGTCATGTGCACGGTGGGCGGGCTGCGGTCGCCTTCGGGGCCCACGACGAACTCGTAGTAGTATCCCTGTCCGGAAAGGCGGCCCGCCTCTTCCGCCGCCATCCCCAGCTCCCCCGATCCGCCCACCACGCGGATCTCGTGGCCCGCCTCCACCTCGCGCGCGGTGAACAGCTCCGCCATGTACAGCCCGCCCGGCGACCCCTGCCGCAGCAGCGTTCCGGACGTCTGCTCGATGAACGCCGCCAGCGCATCCATCACCCCGTCCGCGCCCGTGGGCTGGCCGTGCTCGGTCCGCACCAGCGTCGCCACCGGCCGCCCCGCCTCCACGAACTGGATCACCCCGTACGCCATCCCCGTCACCCCCGTCTGAATGTGGACCAGAATGCGGGTGCAACCGCCGGGCCGCCCTTGTCCACCCGCCCCGCGCGCGGCACCTTGCACGCCGCCGGACCCGTGGACTCCGGCGCGACTCCCGTCTCCCGAGGCATTCATGAAGCACTTCTTGAGCACCGCCGCGCTGGCCGTTCTGGCCACGGGCGCCGCCCTCCCCGCCGCCGCGCAGGACCGCGGCGGGTTCGTGGTCCGCCTGGGCCGCGACACCGTGGCGGTGGAACAGTACGAGCGCACCGCCACCCATCTGCGCAGCCAGATGGTGAGCCGCTCGCCCCGCACCGCGCTCCGCACCCTGGACGCCGAACTGCGCCCCGACGGCAGCGTGTCGCGCATGACCGTCACCACGCGGGTGATGAACGATTCCACGCTGCTGCCGCAGGTCATCACCGTGGAACTGCCCGCGGGTGACAGCGCCACCGTGCGCATCGCCCGCGGCGACACAGTGCGCCAGATCCGCGCGTTGGCGCCGGGCGCGTATCCGTACATCAGCGATTCCTACGCATTCGTGGAGCACGCGCTGCACGCGGCGCGCTTCGGCCAGGCGGACTCCGTCGTCGTGCCCATGCTGTCGCCGGGCGCACGGGCGGGAATGCCCGTCATGGTCCGCCGGCTGGGCGCGGACTCGGTGACGTTCACCACCCCCGGCGGCGAGTCGCGCATCCGCGTGGACGGGCGCGGGCGGGTGATGGGCGTCATCAGCCCCAACAGCACGCGGCAGGTGACGGTGGAGCGCGTGGCCTCGATCCCGGTGGAGGCGGTCGCCGCGCGCTTTCTGCAGGCCGAGCGTTCGGGGCGGGCGATGGGGATGCTTTCGCCGCGCGACTCCATCAACGCCACCGTCGGCGGCGCGCAGATGTCGCTTTCCTACGGCCGCCCCGCGCGGCGCGGACGTCAGATCTTCGGCAGCGTGGTGAAGTGGGGCGAGGTGTGGCGCACCGGCGCCAACGAGGCCACCAGCTTCCGCACCAGCCGCGACCTGATGTTCGGCGGCACGCGAGTCCCCGCCGGCGCCTACACGCTGTGGACCATCCCGGGACCGCAGGGCTGGCAGTTGATCATCAACCGCAAGACGGGCGAGTGGGGCACGGAGTACGATGCGTCGCAGGACCTGGCGCGCGTTCCCGTGCAGGCCGCGCGCACGCGGGGCGAGGCGGTGGAGCAGTTCACCATGCGCATCCGGAACGCGCAGAACGGCGGCGCGATCGTGATGTCGTGGGATGACACCGAGGTGACCGCCCCGTTCACCGTGGCGCCGTGAGGACGGACGAGAACACGCCGGTCGAGGTCGGGCCGACGGAGGATGGATCGGAACTGCGCATCCGCTGGAAGGACGGCGGCGTGTCCGATTATCCGCCGCGCTACCTTCGCCTGTGCTGCCCCTGCGCCGGCTGCGTGGAGGAGATGACGGGCCGCCCGCTGCTGAACCCCGCCGCGGTGCCCATGGACGTGCATCCCAACTCGGTGGAGTACGTGGGCGACTACGCGCTGCGGTTCGAGTGGAGCGACGGCCACAACACCGGCATCTACCCGTTCGACTACCTGCGCGACATCTCGCTCAGCACCTGACTGTTACGTAGGTGGATGATGAACGAAGCGCGTGCGTCCGGTCTCCGTGCGCACGCGCTTCGTTTCATGCGTGAATCCGCATAGCCGGCGAAGTTCGCCGATGCGCGGAATCATGGGTCTGGATCGCAGTGCTGAATGTGCTGGCCGTCGTCGTTGGTGTAGTTGTAGCAGGAATAGCGCACGCCGCCGACGTACAGATAGTCC